>JAIQGD010000050.1 GCA_020072765.1 Terriglobia bacterium | reverse complement strand
GTCGGTCAACGCGGAAAGCAGCATGGCGTGCGACGTGCGCATGCGCTCGAGAAAGTCCTGGACGTCCGCGCGCGACTCGATCATCAGCGCTCCGCGCAGCTCGCCGTACAGCGGGTGTTCCACGACCACGTCCAGCACCTTGACGCCGTGATCCACCAGAATCTGCAGCTCCTCTTCGGTCCGCTCCGGCGCATGCCGGCAGGCCAGGATCGCGCGGTGCGCGTGGCCCGGCCCCTGGGGCAGGCGGTAGCCTCTCGGTGTCGCCAGAATGTCCACGCCGCGGGCGCGCAGGATGGCCACATCCTGCACCAGGCATTGACGGCTCACGTGAAACTGCCGGGCCAGATCCCCGCCGTGAATCGGGCCGCGATGGGCCTCGATCCGCTCGACAATCCGCCGCCGCCGCCGCTCGGCGGAGTCCGGCGGAGTTTTCAGGGGCGGCTTCGTCTTGGACGCTTCCTTCCGTATCATGCTCGTTATTATACCGCTGTCTTGTCAGATATCTAGTCTGATGTCATGTGGAAACGCGGCGCCGCCGGGACCCCGTTCGAAGGGCCAGTCCTGTGTACTTTCACGCGGATTGGAGCGAACTTTTGCGGAAGGCAAGGACGGAATCGGCCATAGTGGATCGTGGAAACCGGCGGGGGAAAGGCGGGGCCATGCATCCAACCGGACAAAGGCGCAGCGCGCGCGTGCTCTTCGACACGCAGGTCGTCATTCGCGGGGAATCGGCCAACCGCGTCGGCTTTGAGGAGGAAACCTTCACCGTCACCGTCAGCGCGCACGGCGCGCTCGTGTTGCTGGCCGCCAAGGTGGACCTGGGACAGCGGCTCGTAGTCCTCAATCCCAAAAACTCCGACCAACGCGAAGGCCGCGTGGCCTTTACGGGCCTGGCCCATGCCGGACTGGCCCAGGTGGCGGTCGAGTTTACTGATCCCTCCCCCGACTTCTGGGAGATCAGTTCGCCCCCTCCCGATTGGCGCGTTTCCTAGCAACCGCGCCCCCACGGCAGGCCCGGCGGCCCGACAGGTTCAACAGTTCTCATCCACCATTCGGAAAGGAGACACGCTTCGATGAAGATCAAGATGAAACTTCCCGCACCCGCGCGCTCCCTGCAAACATCCCATCCGGACCTGTGGAAAAGCTTTCAGAAGCTGGGGGAGCAGTGCCACAAGGCCGGACCTCTCGATGAACGCGTTCGCCGCATCGTGAAGGTGGCCATTGCCACGGCGGCGCAATCGGAAGGCGCGGTCCATTCGGCGGTTCGCAACGCGCGCGCGGCAGGAGTGTCGCCGGAGGAGATCCGGCACGCCATTCTCTTGAGCCTGACCACCATCGGGTTCCCGCGCACCATGGCGGCGCTGAGCTGGGCCGAGGATTTGCTCGGAAAACGCGGGCGCTAAACGACGCCGGAAAGGCGCGGCCCTTTCTTCGCCGCCACCTGCTTCTTCTTCTTGACCACCTTGGCCATGCTATCCAGCGTGGAGGTTTCCAGCGACACCATGAGGTTTTCCCGGAAGTGCTTCCACATATCGTGCAGCGGACACGGCGCTTCCTCCGAGCATCCGGCCAGCCCCGCGACGCAGCGGTAGAAATCCTCGGTCCCATCGATGGCCGCGACCACGTCGCGCAGGCTGATGTGCTCCGGCCCGCGGGCTAGGCGAAACCCGCCGCCGGGTCCGCGCCGGGATTTCAGAAGGCCGTCGCGCGCCAGGTCCTGCAAGACCTTGCTCAGAATGGGCAGGGGGATATCTTCCGCCTCGGCAATCTCTTGCGCGCGGGCAACTCCTTCCGGGGAGTCGGCCAGATGGGTCATGGCGCGGATGGCGTACTCACACGGCCGTGAGAAGATCATAGGTGAAATGTAGCTCCCTTATTCCTCTATTGTCAACCGCCCCCCGCAACCTGCGAATGTGCCTGTAAATACGGACCGAATCTCCCTACTCGGCGCCGGCCCGCCCAAAAATCTGCTTGACAAATTCCTAATACAGGATTAAACAGTCTTATATTCCGGAAGGGAGATGTAATGCTGTTCCAGCACGCTTCCGAGATCGCCATCCGCGCCACCATCTTCCTCGCCCAGCAATCCCCCGGAAAACTGTCTCCCGTCCGCGAAGTGGCCGCCCGCGCGGGCGTGCCCGAGGCGTATCTGGCGAAGATTTTCCAGCGGCTCAGCCGCGCCGGATTGGTGCGGTCGTTCCGCGGTCCGGGCAAAGGAGTGGAGCTGGGGCACGCGCCACGCGCGATCACACTGGCGGCACTGGTGCGCGCCGCGGAAGGGCCGGCGATTTCCGAGGGGTGCGTTTTTGGTCTCGCCAGTTGTCCCATCGACACTCCCTGCCCCCTGCATCGAGACTGGGCGCCGCTTCAGGCGTCCATTCGTGAGCTGATGGAAAACACCACGCTTGCCGATCTGATTGCCGTCGCCCCGGTCGGCTCAGGCAAACCCGGAAGAGCGGCGCACAAGAAAAGCCGGTCTTCCTCCAAGCGGGAAATTACGCCACGTGGGAGGCGCCTGTGATGAAATCCCGATTCTTCCCGATGGCCTTCTTCCTCGTGTGCGCGGCTCCATTCTGCACCACCGCGCAGCAGCCTGGCAACTTTTTCCAGCAAAACTGCTCGGCGTGCCACACCATTGGCGGCGGCCGCCGCGTCGGGCCCGACCTCAAAGATGTCACCAAGCGAAAAGATCGCGCCTGGCTGGAAGAATTCATGGAAGACCCGCCGGCGGTCCTGCACAAGCGCGATCCCTACGCCTTGCAACTGCAACGGGAGGCCAACGGCATCGCCATGCCCGCGGTTCCCGGCCTCACACCGGCCCTGGCCGAGGCGCTGCTCAATTACATTGATGCCCAGGGCGGCGCGGCGCCACCTCCAGCCGCAGCTCCGAGCGTGGCCGAGCGCCTCTTCACCTCCGAAGATCTCGCCGCCGGCACGGAACTTTTCCAGGGCACTCGTCCATTGAGCCAGGGAGGACCGGCCTGCATTTCCTGCCATACGCTCGGCACGATGACCGGCCTGGCCGGCGGACGTTTGGGTCCGGATCTCACCCTGGTCTACCAACGCCTCGGCGGACGCCAGGGCGCCGGGGCCTGGCTGACCGCTCCGCCCACGCCCGTCATGCAGTCCGTATTTCACCAGCACACGCTGCAGCCGGACGAAATCCTTTCCCTTCTCTCCCTGTTTGAAGATGCCTCCCAGCGATCGCACCCCGCCGCGGCCACCGCCGAAATACCAATTTTCCTGAGCGGCGGTGTGCTGGGCGCGGCTTTGGGGCTGGTTCTGATGGGCTGGATCTGGCGCAGCCGGATCGGCTCGGTTCGGCGAACGGTTCTCAAAGCAGCGCAACGAGGTGCGGCATGAAACCCAAGAATGGCGTCAGCTGGATCAAGGACGAACACGATCCGCGGTTGCGCAGCTGGGAGGAGTTTTACCGGAACCGCTGGCAGCACGACAAAGTGGTTCGCAGCACCCACGGCGTCAATTGCACGGGCGGCTGCACTTGGCAGATTTACGTCAAGGACGGAATCGTCACCTGGGAAATGCAGGGCCTGGATTACCCCTCGCTCGAGGCGGGCTTGCCGCCCTACGAGCCCCGCGGTTGCCAGCGGGGAATTTCCTTTTCCTGGTACCTCTACAGCCCGCTCCGCGTGAAGTATCCCTACATGCGCGGGGCCTTGCTGGACTTGTGGAAGAAGGCGCGCGCCGGTTTCAGCGATCCGGTGGACGCCTGGCAATCGCTGGTTGAAAATCCCGAGGCCCGCCGGCGCTGGCAGACGGCGCGGGGCAAGGGCGGATTCCGCCGCGCGGACTGGGATACGGTGCTCGAATTGATCGCCGCCAGTTGCGTCTACACGGTGCGCAAGCATGGCCCGGACCGCGTGGCCGGATTTTCTCCCATCCCCGCGATGTCCATGATCAGCTATGCCGCCGGCGCGCGCTTCCTCCAGTTGATGGGCGGCGTCTCGCTGTCGTTTTACGACTGGTATTGCGACCTGCCCTCCGCCTCTCCCGAAACCTGGGGCGAGCAGACCGACGTCAACGAATCGGCCGACTGGTTCAACGCGAAGCTCCTCGCCGTCATGGGCTCCAACATCAGCATGACCCGCACGCCCGACTGCCACTTCGCCGCCGAAGCCCGCCACAACGGCAGCAAGATGTGGGTCTTCTCCCCGGACTTCAGCCAGGTCTCCAAATACGCGGACGACTGGGTGCAGATCAACGCCGGGCAGGACGGCGCCTGGTGGATGGCCACCAATCACGTTCTGCTGCAGGAGTTCCATCACGAAAAGCAGACTCCTTATTTCCTCGACTACACCAAGAAATACACCGATGCGCCCTTCCTGGTCGAATTGAAGCCGGAGGGCGATGCCTACCGCCCCGGCCAGCTCCTGCGCGCCAACCGCCTGGCCACCTATCAGGGAACCGAAAACGGCGATTGGAAATTCCTGATGTGGGATGCCGCCGACGCGCGGCCCAAGATGCCCATGGGCAGCGTCGGACACCGCTGGGGCGCCGAGAAGGGCAAATGGAATCTGGTGCTGAAGGACGGCAGCGACGGTTCGGCCATTGATCCCACGCTGACGTTTCTTTCCGCCAACGACGGCGTCGTGCAGGTCCAGTGCGACGATTTCGCCGAGGGAAAAACACTGTGCCGCGGCGTCCCCATCCGAAAAATCCAAACGGCCGACGGCGGCACGGCCGTCGTCGCCACCGCCTACGACCTGCTGATGGCGCAGTACGGCGTGCGCCGCGGCCTCCCGGGAGCCTATCCCAAGGATTACGACGATCCCGACGCGCCTTATACGCCCGCCTGGTCGGAGAAATTCACCGGCATGGGCCGCGAGATGGTGATTCGTTTCGCGCGCGAATGGGGAACCACGGCCGAACATACCCACGGCAAATGCACGGTGATCATCGGCGCGGGCATCAACCATTGGTACCACGCCAACCTGATGTACCGCGCCGCCATCCACGCCCTGATGTTCTGCGGCTGCGTCGGCGTCAACGGCGGCGGGCTGGCGCACTACGTGGGCCAGGAAAAACTCGCGCCCATGGAGTCGTGGTCGGCCATCGCCTTTGCGCGCGACTGGAATCCCGCCGTGCGCCTGCAAAATGCGCCCAGCTGGCATTACGTCCATTCCGACCAGTGGCGCTACGAAAAGCAGTTCACCGACTACCACACCGTTCCGGCCGGCCAGGGCCCGGGCTCCCTGGCTTCGGGCCACACCATGGACACGCAGGTGCGCGCCGTGCGCAGCGGCTGGCTGCCGTTCTATCCGCAATTCAACCGCAATCCGCTCGACGTGGCGCGCGAAGCCCAGGAGTCCGGCGCGAAAACGTCGGAGCAGGTGGCCGATTACGCCACGCAAAAACTGAAGAACGGCGAACTCAAATTCGCCGTGGAAGACCCCGATGCCCCGGAAAGCTGGCCGCGCGTCTGGTTCATCTGGCGGGGAAACGCCATCCTGTCCAGCGCCAAGGGCCACGAATACTTCCTCAAGCACTACCTGGGCACGCACCACAACGCCATCGCCACCGACATGGGCAGCGGTTCCGTGAAGGAAGCGGTCTGGCGGGAACCCGCGCCGCAGGGAAAAATGGACCTGGTCGTCGACGTCAACTTCCGCATGGACACCTCGGCGCTCTATTCCGATATCGTCCTGCCCGCGGCCACCTGGTACGAAAAAGCGGACCTCAACTCCACCGACATGCACTCGTTCATCCATCCTCTGGCCGCGGCGGTGCCGCCGTGCTGGGAATCCAAGAGCGACTGGCAGGTCTTCCGCGAGCTGGCCAAGAAGTTTTCCGAACTCGCGGCGCCGCACTTCCCCGCCCCGGTCTGGGATCTGGTGGCTTCGCCGCTCGCGCACGATACACCGGCCGAAATTGCCCAGCCCGACCTGCGCGACTGGAAGAAAGGCGAAGTGGAAGCCATCCCGGGCAAAACCATGCCGGGCCTGCGCATGGTCGCCCGCGACTACGCCAATCTCTACAACCAGTTCATCTCCTTCGGGCCGCAAGTCCGCTCCCAAGGCTTAGGCGCGCACGGCACGCAGTACGCCTGCGACGACGTCTACGACGAAGCTCTGAAAACCCTGCCCACCGCGGCGTGGAATGGGCAGCGTTACCCGTCGCTGGAGGCCGACGAGGACGCCTGCAACATCGTCCTGCGCTTCGCCACGGTGACCAACGGCGAGCTGGCCTATCGCTCCTATCGCAACATGGAGGCGAAGGTCGGATTGCCGCTGGTGCAACTGGCCGAGCGCAATCGCGGCGTGCTCATCAGCTACAAAGACCTGCAAGCGCGGCCCAACCGCCTGATCAACAGCCCCATGTGGTCGGGCCTCACCGAGAACGGCCGCGCCTACGCCCCGTTCACCTACAACGTCGAAACCCTGGTGCCCTGGCGCACCTTGACCGGCCGCCAGCATTTCTATCTCGATCATCCCGCCTACATCCAGTTTGGCGAGCACCTGCCGACCTACAAACCCAAGCCGCAGCCGGCCGAGTTTGCCGACTTGCGCATGAGCGAAAATCCCGGCCCGTCGATGATGCTCAACTACCTGACGCCGCACGGGAAGTGGCACATCCACTCGACCTACGGCGACAACCACCGCATGTCCACGCTGTCGCGCGGCGTCGAGCCGCTGTGGATGAACGACAAGGACGCCGCCGACATCGCCATCGCCGACAACGACTGGGTCGAGGTGCACAACGACAACGGCGTGGTGGTGACGCGCGCCGCGGTGAGCGCCCGCATCCCCCGCGGCATCTGTTTCCAGTACCACTCGCCGGAGCGCACCCTTTCCGTTCCCACTTCGCCGCTGCGCAAGGACCGCCGCGCCGGAGGCCACAATTCGCTCACCCGCACGCGGCTGAAGCCCAACCTGATGATCGGCGGCTACGGCCAGTTTACCTACCACTTCAACTACTGGGGCCCGACGGGCTGCAACCGCGACACGCACGTCTTCGTGCGCAAACTGCCCGAACTCAAGTGGTGAGATAAGGAGCGCGATCATGGACGTTCGCTCACAGGTTTCGATGGTCTTTCATCTGGACAAGTGCATCGGCTGCCACACCTGCAGCATCGCCTGCAAAAACATCTGGACCGACCGCCGCGGCACCGAATACATGTGGTGGAACAACGTCGAAACCAAGCCCGGCACCGGCTTCCCCACCGATTGGGAGGACCAGGAGAAGTATCACGGCGGCTGGGAAGTAAAGAACGGCAAGCTCGGCCTGCGCTCCACGGGCAAGGCGCAGACGATTTTCAACATCTACCACAACCCCAGCATGCCCACCATGGACGATTACTACGAGCCCTGGACCTACGATTACCAGCACCTGTTCAACGCGCCCGAAGGAAAAGACCAGCCCACCGCCCGGCCTATCTCCATGGTCACCGGCGAGCTGATCCAGATCGAAGCCGGGCCGAACTGGGACGACGATCTCGGCGGATCACCCGTCTACGCCGAAAGCGATCCCAACCTGAAGGGACTGACTCCCGATCAGCGCGCCCAATTGTTCGCCGTCGAGCGCCTGGTGATGTTCTACTTCCCGCGCATCTGCAACCACTGCCTGAATCCGGCTTGCGTGGCCTCCTGCCCTTCCGGCGCGCTCTACAAGCGCGGCGAGGACGGCATCGTCCTGGTGGACCAGGAGCGCTGCCGCGGATGGCGCATGTGCGTGGCCGCGTGTCCCTACAAGAAGATGTTTTATAACTGGAACACCGGAAAATCCGAGAAGTGCATTCTGTGCTTCCCGCGCGTGGAGACCGGACAGGCCCCGGCCTGCTTCCATTCCTGCGTGGGACGCATCCGCTACCTCGGCGTGCTTCTCTACGACGCCTCGCGCATCGAGGAACTCGCCTCGCGTCCCGCGGCGGAACTCATCGAGGCCCAGCGCTCGCTCATTCTGGACCCGCACGACCCCGAGGTGATCGCGGCCGCGCGCCAGAACGGCATCCACGATTCCGTGATCGCCTCGGCCCAGCGTTCGCCGGTCTACCAGTTCGTCAAGGTCTGGAAGATCGCCCTGCCGCCGCACATCGAGTACCGCACCATGCCCATGCTCTTCTACGTGCCGCCGATGTCGCCGGTGATGTCCCACCAGGCCAACGGCACCATCCACAACGCCTCCGACGAGCTGTTCCACGATATCGAGGCCTCTCGCGTCCCGCTGCAGTTCCTGGCTAACATCTTCGGCGCTGGGAACGACGCCTTCGTGCGCTACGCCCTGCGCAAGCAGAAGGCCGTGCGCTGGCACCGCCGCGCCTTGACCGTGGGCGACGTCGACAAAGCCACCGCCGACCGCATGCTCCAGGCGGCGCAATGCTCGCCCGAGGAAGCCGAGGCCATCTACCGCCTGACTTCCCTGTGCACGTTCGACGACCGCTTCGTGATCCCGCCCATGCACCGCGAAGAGGCCATTCAGATGTTGGAAGATCCACTCGAACGCAAGCAGGCCGCCGGCTTCGGGTTCGTCTCCGGGCCGCGCCGGGGGTTGTGATGGAAACTCCGCACATTTACGAACGCCTGGCCCCGTTGTTCGCCTATCCCGGCGACACCTATGCCGCCGACGCCGCCGAATGTCTGGCCGCCATGCGCGGCGAACAGCCTGAAGCCGTCCCGGCGCTTGAGGAATTCTGCGCCGCCATCGGCCCCATGACCACCGACGAACTCCAGGAACTCTTCACCCGCACCTTCGACCTCAACCCGCTGTGCACCCTGGAAATCGGCTGGCAGCTCTGGGGAGAAGACTACGGGCGCGGCGAATTTCTCGTGAAAATGCGCGACCAGCTCCGCGGTTACGATCTGGCCGAATCAGGCGAGTTGCCCGACCATTTGACCCACGCCCTGGCGCTGCTGGCCAGGCTGGAGCCTGACGAAGCCGCCGCGTTTGCCGGAGGGTTTGTGCTGCATGCCCTCGACAAGATGCGGGCCGGCTGGCGGGAAAATCGCAACGCTTATGCGGCACTGCTCGAATCCACCTTTGTGCTTTTGAAGAGTCGCTATCCCTACCGGCCCGCGGACGCGCCGGTCCGGCGGCCGGAATTGCCCGTGCTTCAATAAGAGGAAACTCCTATGACGACGCCGTTCACCAATTCCCTCTTGTTCATCGTTTTTCCTTACCTGGCCATGTTCATCTTTTTCCTGGGCACGATCTGGAGATATCGCCAGTCGCCGTTCACCTACTCCAGCCTGTCGTCCCAGTTTCTGGAGAACAAGCGGCATTTCTGGGGGCTCGTGCCGTTTCACTACGGCATCCTGACCGTCCTGACCGCGCACATCGTTGCGTTTCTCCTGCCGCGGCAGATTCTGCGATGGGATAGCCAGCCCTTCCGGCTGCATGCTCTCGAGGTCACGGGTTTGGCCTTTGCGTTGCTGGCCCTGGTTGGCTTGCTGGGCGCGATGCTGCGCCGCCTGACCAATTCCAAGGTCCGCGAAGTAACGACCACGCTGGATTGGATGGTCCTGCTGCTGCTGCTGGTGCAGGTGACCACCGGGCTGTGCGTGGCGATCTTTCATCCGTGGGGTTCGGCATGGTTTGCCGCGGGCCTCACGCCCTATCTCTGGTCTCTGGTGCGCTTCAATCCCGAGCTGGCCTTTGTCGCCGCCGCGCCCGTCCTGGTAAAGCTGCACATCGTGATGGCTTACGTCCTGATCGGCGTGACTCCCTTCACGCGCCTGGTGCACATCCTGGTCACCCCCAACCCGTATCTGTGGAGACGTCCGCAGGTGGTGCGCTGGTATCGCTCTCCCAGGGAGATCGCGTGAGGCCGTTTGCTTATTCTCCGCCACGGGGCTCGCACAGCCCGTTGGCGTTTCTCAATACGATTCGTCGCATTTGAAATGGTGGTTGCCGCGCGTGTGGATGGCTAAGGAGGAAGCTCATGAGCCAGATTGAAGGTTCACCCAAACAGGCCTTGTGGAGCGCGACGCTCGGGTTCTTCGTGGGATTTGCCGCCGTCGCCCTGTTCGGGCCGTCCGCGCAGCGATTTCAAAAGGTCATGGAACTGGGCCCGATGGCCGTGGGTTTCCTGGTAGCCGTGCCATCCCTCTCGGGCTCGCTGCTGCGCATTCCCTTTTCCGCCTGGGTGGACACCACCGGCGGCCGCAAGCCCTTTCTCACCCTCCTGAGTCTCTCCGTCGCGGGCATGACGGGGCTGGCGCTCGTGGCCCGCTTTTTGTATCCCGCTCATCTCACGGCCTCCAGCTATCCTTTGCTGATGTTCCTGGGCATGCTGTGCGGGTGCGGCATCGCGACTTTCTCGGTCGGCATCAGCCAGGTCTCCTACTGGTTCCCGCAGCGGCAACAGGGGAAGGCGCTTGCGTATTTCGCCGGCTTCGGCAACCTCGCGCCCGGCCTTTTTTCCATGCTCCTGCCATTGGCGCTGGTCCGGCTGGGTCTGGCCAATTCCTATATTGTCTGGCTCGCTATCCTGGTCGTCGGAGCGGTTTTTTACGCCATTTATGGCAGGAATAGCGCCTATTTCCAGCTCGTAAAGCAGGGAATGTCGCCGGCCGACGCGCGCGTGCGCGCCCGTGAACTAGGCCAAGAACTCATGCCCGCCGGCACGATCAAGGAGAGCCTGCGAGCCTCCGCGCGCGTGTGGAGAACCTGGGCCCTGGTGTGGATCTACTTCACAACCTTCGGCGGCTTCATGGCTTTGACCGCCTGGCTGCCCATTTACTGGACCTCTTTCTTCGGCGTGAGTGTCATCAAGGCCGGACTCCTCACCGCGGCCTTCTCCATTCTCGCCTCGCTGGTCCGCGTGGGCGGCGGCATCCTCGCCGATCACTTGCAGGAAGGCGGAGAAAATACGGCCATCCTGGCGCTGCTGATCGCCATGGTCGGAGCGCTGGTGATGACCAGCTCGCACCAGTTTGAGCTTTCCGTGCCGGGCGAAATCCTGATGGCCATCGGCATGGGCATTTGCAACGCCGCCGTCTTCAAGATCGTGCCCAAAGCAGTCCCGCACGCCGTCGGCGGCGCGGCCGGATGGGTCGGGGGCCTGGGCGCCTTCGGCGGGTTCGTGATTCCGCCGATCATGGCCATGGCCGTGCGCAACCTGGGAACCTCCGGCTACGCCATCGGTTTCGTCACCTTCGTATTCCTGACCCTGTTCTCCCTGTCCATGGCCTGGGTGCTCAAGTACACCCGCGACGAAGGCGGCCCCGCTTAGTCTTGCGTGCCGCAAAGAACTGCTAGGAGTGCCCGGCTCGTAACTTCCTGTAGGGGCGCTGCTTGCTGCGCCCTGCGCGGCGGTAAAATTTGTGCGCTGTTTCCACGACACCACACGAGCAAATCCCACCGCGAGCGCCCACCCTTTGGAGTGCGGCGGCTTGCCGCCGCTTTGCTGCGCCGTAGCGTCCTGGCGGTGCGTTCCACGGCGAAGCTTACTTCGCCGGCCAAAGGCGGCAGCCAGGCCCCATCCTTCTCGGTGATCTACATCACGGTCGCCGGCCCTGCCGTATGGCAGCCTGCAAAGGCGGCTCGGGGCGTCTGCCGGGCCAATGGGGCCTCGCCGCCCAGGCTCGCCTAATCGCGCTCGATCGGTACTCAAACGACCATGATTCTCTTCAGCTTTCCCAACTACGATCACCTGGCTGGGCCGCTCGCGGCGCTTCCGCGCATCCGCTCGGGGGAATTTACCCTCACGCGCTTTGCCAATCAGGAGCTCTGCGCCAGAGTGCAAACGCCTGTATCCGGCGAAGCCTGCTGCATTCTGGGCTCGGTGGCCCCGCCGGACGCACAGATGCTCTCCCTGCTGTTGCTGGCCCACACGCTGAAAAAAGACGGGGCCCGCCGAGTGACCGGCCTCCTGCCCTATCTGGCCTACAGCCGGCAGGACAAGAACAAACCGGGAGAAAGCCTGGCCACCGCCTGGCTGGGATCGCTGCTGAAAGCTTCCGGCTTCGACGACGTGCTCACCGTCGACGCGCACAGCGAACGCGGCCAGGAACTGTTCCCGATCCCACTCGTCTCGCTTTCCACCGCCGAACTTTTCGCCGCCGCCATCCGCGAATGGCGGCTCACCGACGCCACGCTCGTAGCTCCGGACAACGGAGCCATCCCCCGGTGCCAAGCCGTGAAGAAAGCGGCGGCGATGCCCGTGGCGGAAACCCCTTATTTCGAGAAGCGCCGCACGCCGGCGGGAATCACGCACCACGGACCCCTGGGAAAAGTAGGCCCTCGCGTGGTGCTCCTCGACGACATTCTCGATACCGGCGAGACGCTCCTCTCGGCTTGCGAAAAACTGCTCGCCGCCCGCGTGGAAGAAATCTACATTCTGGTTACACACGGACTGTTTACCGGGACCTCGTGGAAAAGATTATGGTCGCTCGGCGTGCGCCGCATCTTTTGCACCGACACGCTGCCCCTGCCCGCCGGCGTGGACGCAGCCAAGACCACCATCCTCCCCGTGGCCCCGCTATTGCAAGAAGGGCTCGCATCCATGACAAGCTAGAGGCACGGAACAATGGACGCCTCATCACCGATGATCTCTCACCCACCGGAGCCCATGCTCGCGATTGACGGCTCGCTCGGCGAAGGGGGCGGGCAGGTACTGAGAACTTCTCTTTCCCTGGCCCTGATGACCCGCCGCTCCTTCACGATGAAGAACATCCGCCGCCACCGCGCGAAGCCAGGCCTCATGCCCCAGCACCTGAAAGCCGTCGAAGCGGCCGGCGCGGTCGGCATGGCGCGGGTCCAGGGCGCGATGCTCGGCTCGCAAGATCTGGTTTTTGAGCCCACGGGCATCCGGCCCGGCGAATTCCACTTCGACATCGGCACGGCCGGCTCCACTTCGCTCGTCCTCCAGACGCTTCTGCCTCCCCTGAGCTTCGCCCGCGCATCCTCCCGCGTGAGCGTGACCGGCGGAACCCACGTTCCCTGGAGCCCCTGCTTTCATTTTCTCGAGTGGCATTGGCTTCCCCACATGCGCAGGATTGGTTTCCAGATTCGCCTGGAGTTGGATGCGGCAGGGTTTTATCCCCGCGGTGGCGGATGCGTGCGCGCGGTCGTCGAGCCCGCTGGCAAGCTCGCTCCGTTGCTCCTGACCCATCGGGGGGCGCTGAAAAGAATCCGCGGCATCTCGGGCGTCGCCGGGCTGGATATCGAAGTGGCCCAGCGCCAAAAACGCCAAGCGCTCCGCAGACTGGAAACGTTGTCGAAACCGGTCGAAATCGAAATGGTGCAGTTGCCCTCCCCGTCGCGGGGAACTTTTGTCCTGCTTCTGGCGGAATTCGAGAGCTCGCAGGGATGTTTTTGCGGCCTCGGAGCGCGCGGCAAACCCGCCGAGCGCGTCGCCGACGAAGCCGCGGACGCGCTCCTCGATTTTGTGGGTACCGCCGGAGCGGTCGATCCCCATCTCGCCGATCAGCTGATCCTGCCCTTGGCCCTGGCCTCGGGGGCCTCCGAGTTGCGCACCTCCCGCGTGACGCAGCACTTGGTCACCAATGCCGCCATCGTCCAAATGTTTCTTCCCGTCGCGATCCAGATCGAGGGACAAATCGGCCAGCCCGGCTTCGTCCGCATTGGAACTCCCGGATAAGGAGTACAGCCATCGAGCACGGCGCCGAAAACCAACCAGCAGGCCCGCAACGGGTGCCTGCCGCTTCAGCGGGAACCCGCGGCGAATTCCCTACGCTGGCGCTTCTGGGCGATTGCATGCTCGGACGATTGGTTGACGACGTGCTGCAAAGCGCGTCGCCCGATTACCCGTGGGGAGACACCTTGCCGCTTCTGCACGGCGCATCCTGGCGCATGTGCAATCTCGAGTGCGTCATCGCGGATCGCGGGAAGCCCGCCGCCGGCAAAGTGTTTCAGTTCCGCTCCTCCGCGAAAAACATCGCCGTCCTCCAGGCGGCGCGCATCAACGCCGTCTCGCTGGCGAATAATCACGTCTTGGACTATGGCGAGGACGCTTTGCTGCAGATGCTGCAACTTTTGGACCGGGCGGGGATCGCACACAGCGGAGCGGGAGCGGATCTCGCGCAGGCTTCCCGGCTGGCCACCGCGGACGTGTGCGGCCAGAAGGTGGGTCTCCTGGCGTTCACCGACAACGAGCCTGCCTGGGAAGCCACGGCCAGCCGGCCGGGCGTTTTCTACGCGCCGCCGGACCTCGGCGACCGGCGCGCGCAGAACGTGCTCGACATCGTGCGCGCGCAAACGAAGCTCTGCGATCTACTCATCGTGTCCGCTCATTGGGGATCGAACTGGGGATATCTCCCGGAATCAGGGCACGTGGAATTCGCTCACGCGCTGATCGAAGCGGGGGCCGGCCTCGTCTTCGGCCACTCCAGCCATGTCTTTCGCGGAATCGAGTTTTACAAGGGCCGCCCGATCATTTATGGCGCAGGCGACTTTGTTGATGACTATGCGGTGGATCCCATCGAGCGGAACGACCAGGGGTTTATCTATCTCGTGGAGACGCCGGGAGGAATCCCCCGCGGTTTGCGGTTGTATCCCACGCTGATTCGCGCGTGCCGGGTGTGCCGCGCCGAGGGACTCCAGGAGCGCGGCATCGTTGAGAAAATGAAGGATCTCTGCGCGGCGTTCCATACGCCGGCGCGCTGGCACCGGGCCGAGCGGTATCTGGAGGTGGGATGCTCGGCCCAGCAAGAAACGCGCCCATCACAGGCCACCGCTTAACAGAGCTGGCCCAGAGTACACCGAGAACGATCGTGGTCCCTCTAGCGGCCTGTTGAAGAAGCGCGAGCTGTCATCCCGAACCCAGCCGCGTTTTTTGCGGATGGGGGTGCGCGCCGTTTGCGTCCCGCGTGGTACTGCGGGAAGGGATCTGCTGTTTGCTTGGGTTCTTACCAAACGCGGATTCGTGGCTGTCCAGCGCTGGATTGGGAGCAATGCCTAAGACGCCTTTTTCAACAAGCTGCCAGTGTCCTGAGTCCTAAGCTCATTGCATGGTTTTTAGGAGGCCGGGGCTTCAGCCCCGGCGTTAAGGCATGTATCTTCGCGGGGCTTTAGCCCCTGAAGCTCGGTATGCTCGGCGGGATTGATTCGATAACGCTTCGCGGCTTAGGACGCGCGGCGCAGATAGTCGTGCAGGTCCCGCATGCGCGGCAACTCCCGCAGGATGCGCATGGTCTTCGCCTCGATCTGCCGGATGCGCTCGCGCGTCAGGCCAAAGGCCTCGCCCACTTCCGACAGCGTGTGCTCCACGCCATCCTCCATGCCAAAGCGCATGCGGATCACTCGTTCCTCGCGGGGCGTCAGCATCTTCAACGCTGCGCGCGTTCGCTCCTGCAGATCGGATTGCAGCAGCGCTTCCGACGGGGAAAGCGAACTCGGGTTGGCGATCAGGTCGCCCAGTTGCGAGCCCTCGTCCTCGCCAATCGGCGCGTCCAGCGACATCGGTTCCTGCATGATCACCATCAGCGAACGCACCTTGTCCACTGACACGCCCAGCTTCTTCGCCACTTCTTCCGGCGAAGGCTGGTGCCCCAATTCCTTGGTCAGCTCGCGGTTGGCGCGCGCCAGCCGGTTAACCGTCTCGATCATGTGCACGGGCAGCCGCACGGTGCGCGCCTGTCCGGCAATCGCCCGCGTCACCGATTGCCAGATCCACCAGGTCGCGTAGGTCGAAAACTTATAGCCCCGCCGCCATTCGAACCGATCCACGGCCTTCATCAGGCCGAGATTCCCCTCCTGAATGAGGTCCAGAATGTCCAGTCCCCGGTTCTGATACTTCTTGGCAATCGACACGACCAGCCGCAGATTGGCCTCGGTCAGCTCTTTCTTGGCATGCGCGGTTTCCGCTTCGCCCCGGCGGATCATCTCCAGCGTGCGCTGCAGCTCCTTGACGCTCACGCCGGCGGTTGCCGCCAGCGGTTTCCGCGCGCCACGGCTCTTCCGCGCAGAGCGCTTGGCCGCTGCTTTTGCTTTTCCCAGCGCCACGGCGTTCGCCAGCGCTTCCCCGACTTTCGAGGTCAGGCGCGCTTTTTCCGCCGGATGAAACTCGATGGAGCGAACCAGTCGCGAAATCCCGATCGCGGCGCGTGCCACGCGGTAGCGCGCGCGCACCACGGCCGCCTGATTCGACTCCGCCAGACGCGAAACCAGCCGCGCCTCGCGCACCACCTGCTTGTGCAGCGCCACGATCTCCGCAATCGTCTTCAAAAGCTTGCCGGTCTTGCCCTCGATCTGCTTGGGCGCGAGCGGCTCCTCGCCGCAATCCACAATCTGCTCGATGGAGCGTTCCCCACGGCGCAACTGTTGGGCGGCGGCCGCGAGTTCCTGCCACACGATCGGGGAACGCGAAAGCGCCTTCAACGCGCGCGCCTGCCCGCGCTCAATGCCCTGGGCCAGGCGCACTTCGCCCTCCCGGGTCAACAGCCGCGTGCCCCCCATTTCCCGCAGGTACGTGCTCATCAGGTTCGCCTGCGTGGGCTCTCCCGGCGTCAGGTCGAGTTCCTCGGCATGCTCCTCCGCGTGCTCACCGGCATGCTCGCCCGCATGCTCTTCGGAGTGCTCGTCGTGCGCGTGCCCGAGCGTCTCGCTATCCACATCCCCGGCCATCACCGGAAACTGCGCTCCGTCGCCAGGCTCAAATTCTCCGGCGCGGTTATGAAGTTCGTTGTTCATCATGGACGACATAAATTTCCTCATTCGGAGCGCACCTGACCCACCTGGGGCCGGGTGGTTCCTTCGTTTCACGCCTGTCAGGGACAGTTGCGATGGACGGCCTATCTTGCTGCAGAAGAATGACTTAGCTATCCGGTGCCGGGGTCTTCGGAGTGCCTAAAAGAAGCTCCTTAAACTTAGATGCCCGCCAGCCTAAAAAGTTGCCGGCCACATAGTACCTTATTGCGCCCTCCGATACCAGAGCGGACGTACTTCCCGCAAAAATATCCGCGCGGTCACGGGTCCAATATGCTTGAACTCCTGCAATTTCCGGGAAAGCGCGGAGGCGGTCGCGGCCTGCGCCAGCAGGTTGGTCAGTGTCCCGTAGCGGTGCTTCAAGTCCCCGCAAACCTCCAGCAGCTTCGTGGCCGTCGAAAAATCGTACCGGACGTAGTGCGCCTTGTCCAAAAGGAACACCAGCCTGTCCCAGCCGGCATGCAGAATGGCCTCCGGGGTGGTCAATCGCGCCGCCACAAGCTGCCGGTACGCCTGCTCGGCGATCTCCGTCTGGATCGGCTTGCCAAACAACAGACACGCCAGAAACCACCGGAACAGCTCCTCCTCTTTCTTTGAGGCGAGGTTGATCCCCAACCGCCGGGCGTAGGATGCTTGCCGGACCATCGGTGCCCCCCGATGCAGCCTGTGGCGAGACGGCCGCTGCGCCAACCTTCGGGCAAGGCCCGTCCCTGGCTGCCACCCGAGTATGAAACACCCCGCCCGGCAATTCAACCCAGCTTCGGATAGTCACTCAGTTTGCTTGCGCAGGTCGCTTTTCGTGGCACAGGCACTCTTGCCTGTGCTCTTGCATTGAACTCGAAGCCGTTGTAGCGCCCGCCTTTAGGCGGGCGCACCGCAAATTGAGTCACCACCCGGATTCGGCAAAAACGAGCCGTCAAAACCCTGCGGATCTCGCTGGGGCCCGCCCGCTCTGGCGGCAAATTCGTTGTGCCCAGGCCAGGAGAAAGGTACGATGCGCAAGTCCGAAGTCCCCATCCGGACTTCCGGAGCAAACCCTGCCCTTGAAGGAGACCGCTATGCGGAAACACTCCCTGCTAGTTTCCAGCGCGATGATTCTTGCTTTCCTACTGACCACGGCGGTGGCCGCCAGGGCCACCGAACCCAGTCTCGGCACCTGGAAACTCAACCTCGCGCAGTCGAAATTTCCGCCCAACCAGCCGGGCCTGGCTGCCCCCAAGCAAGAAACCGTGGTGAAACGAGCCGTAGGCGACAACTTCGAGGTCACCATCACGGGCATTGCAGCCGACGGCTCGCCCATGGCGGCCAAGATCACGCAACCCCAGCAAGGTGGCGTCATCAAGTTTGTGCAGGGTGGTCTTCCCGAAGGACTTTCCGAAGTCGCCACGGTGATCGGCCCGGGCGAGTTCTACGTCACGCAACTGCAAGATGGCAAGCAAGTCCAGGTCGAGCACATCGTGGTCAGCAAAGACGGCAAAACCATGCGCGTGAATCTCCATCGTATCGATGCCCAGGGCCACGCATCTCAGGCGATCGAGGTGTGGGACAAGCAATAGCCTCGGCCGGCCAGACCACGGTCTGTCTGGCTCTGTTGACATCCTCTGTTGCAAGGGCGTCACCTCAATTGCTTTGCGACGCGCCCGCAGATTCGTCATTCGAGCGAATCGTCCCGGAGGCTTTTTTCTTCCGGAAATCGCGGTCTCAGCGATTTCCGCCCGGGACGCGCAGTCGAAGAATCCCTCTTGCGCTGCGCAAGATGGAAGGAAGTCAACAGGGCCGGCCTGTCGCATAGATCGTTCTGAGGGGGCCGGAGCTTTCGCAGCATGCCGACAAATTCCGGGAGCTTTGTGGATCGCGGCTTCACAACTTGCGGAAAAAAGGCGCTTTTTAGGGGCTCGGAGCTTCAGCTCCGACATAAACCACGCCTTATCATCAGCGGTTTTCGCGGTTTTTGCGTCCCGATGTCTTGTGTCGGGAAACCCCTGAGGCGCGGTTTCGAATTTTTCCGCGCCCTGTTAGAACCCGCCGCCACCGCCGCCGCCGAATCCGCCGCCCGACCCGCCGCCGCCTCCAAATCCCGATCCGCCCGCGCTCCGCGGCGACGACGTCATGATGTTGCCCGCCTGCGCCGACATCACGTTGAGGTCATTCACCAGCAGATACGGCTGAAAACCCGCGCCGTAGCTGCCCTGATACCACTGCGGCGGCTGCATGGCGATGCCGGCAAACGCCTGCACCCATTTCTTCTCCACGTGCAGCGCCATGGCGTAGGGCAGATACTTCTCGAAAAGCTCGGGTTTATTTTCCATCCGCGCGATGTGATCGCTTTCCACGCGGCCCAGAAAATCCTCAAACCCCAGCACCCGCCCCATCGTCTCCGCGCCCGCCCGCGTGCGCGCCGGCATGAACCACCCGAATCCGCAAATCACCGCACCGGTCGCAATACCCGCCAGCACCCAGGCCAGCTGCACCATCCCCGTGGATCGCGCCAACGCCCCGGAACCCGCCGCCAGGAAAAATCCGATGAGAAATCCCGCCCCGACATACGCGTTGCGCACCGTGTCGGGCCGGTGCAGATAGTAGCCGTCGCCCACCAGCGCGTCGAAGATGGCGCTGCGAATGGCGGGAAGGTGCGTATAAAAATGATTTTGCAGGTCCGAAAGCTTGACGTCCGTCGTCATGCCGTTATCGAACAGCGCCGCGAGCATCTGCTGCTCGTGCGCCCGCGCGCCCACCCATTCGGCCACGGGTTTCTTCAGGTGAAAGACGTACTCCTTGTGGTGCAGCAGGGCCAGCAGCCCGCTATCCTCCTTCTGCTCGATCGTCAGATAGCCCTTCACCGCCAGGTCCACCAGGGTCGCGGTGATGTCGCGCATCGCGCCTTCGTTGTCCACCAGCGCGCCGCACTCGGCGGGCGTCAGCTTATCGGGCGGCTCGTACTGCACCGTCACCGCATCCCGCTCGGGATCGCGCCCGCGCGTCCACCACAGCCAGAACATCGCGAAAAAGATGCCGATCGGAAAAAAGAACGGCCAGTTGCTCCGCAGCAGGAACCATGCGTTGTCCAGCTCGCTGGGCGGGTGAACGCTTCCCTTGTCCCATCCCGCGACGGCCGTCAGCCCTTCATGGAATTCCAGCTGGCGCGCGGTCTGGAGTTCGACCGTGTTGTCTTTCGTCTCCACCTGCGCGTCGGCGGCGCGCGAGCCAAACGCCCCCGTATACGCGATGGCGTGCAGGCCCGTGACGCCGGGGGGAAGCTCGATCTTGGCGCTCGCGGATTCGATGGCCACGTCCCATTCGTTTCCGGTCACGTTCCAGTACAGCTCGTCGTGGTCCTCCAGGAAGCGCAGCGCGTTGCGCACGCGATAGTGCAGCATGATGGTGCGCGTCGCATCTTCCGCGCCGGGCACGTACACTTTGAATTTGACGTAGCGTCCCTGGCGGCTCTGCTCGTACTTGAGCGGGCGGGCGTCATCGTCAGTGACCGACAGCGGTTCCAGAAACAGCGTGAAGTTCAGGCCCTGCGGCGTGGTGTATTCCACCGGGATGGTCCGGTACAGGCCGTTCCATTTCCCGGTGAATTGCGCTTCGATGAATTCGATGACTTCGATCGTTCCGTCGGGGTTGACGGTCACCTGCTCGTTGAAATGCCGGATGACCAGCTCGCGCGCCGCCGCGGGCATCGCTGCGACCAGCGCGAGCAGGCCAACAGCAAGAGCGCGGCGCAGGGCGGCCATGTCCGAGTCCGCCTAGGAAGCCCCGCCGAAGCTAACCTTGGGAGCTTCGCGCTCGGCCGGCGCGCCGATCTCGAAAAATTCGCGCGCCTTGAAGTTGAACATCCCGGCGATGAGGTTCGAGGGAAACTGCGCGATCTTGGTGTTGAAGTCGCGCACCACGGCGTTGTAGTAGCGCCGCGCGTTCTGCACGGTGTCCTCGATCTGGTTCAGGGTCTGCTGCAGCTGCGTGAAGCTCTCCACCGCGCGCAGCTGCGGATAGGCTTCGGCCAGCGCAAACACCTGGCGCAGCGCGGCCGTCAGGGCCGTTTCCGCCCCGGCCTTGTCCGCCGGGCCCTGCGCGCTCATGGCGCGATTCCGCGCCGCCACCACGCCTTCCAGCGTGTCTTTTTCATGCGCGGCATACCCCTTCACCGTTTCCACGATGTTGGGAATCAGGTCGTAGCGCCGCTTCAGCTGCACGTCGATGTCGGACCAGGCGTTGTCGCACTGCACCCGCAGACCCACCAGCCCGTTGTACATCCCGATTACCAGAACGATCAGCACCACCGCGACGATCGCGAGTATCAGCATCCAGCGCCTCCACAACCAGTCTCGGCCGGGTCCGATCCCGGCAGAATTTACCGCTAGAATACGGGCGTCGCGCGGGCGTGTAAAGCTCCAGCGCCTCCACAACCAGTCTCGGCCGGGTCCGATCCCGGCAGAATTTACCGCTAGAATACGGGCGTCGCGCGGGCGTGTAAAGCTCGGTGGAAGGCAATCTGGCGCCTGCTGTCCGGAGAGTCAACAGGGCCGGAGGCAAGGGCCGCGCGCATTCCGACTCAGACGAAAAGTAATACGCGCCCTTGCTTGACGGGAAGGGTTCGGGAACTAGAAAGATTCAGCGAATGCCCAGTTTCCCGATGATGCGGAGGACATCGTCGGCGGCCACATCGTACAGCGCGTGCTCGTCTTCCTGCTCGAGCCGCTCGCGCAGATATTCGGCGGCGATGTAGCTGGCCTCGCGGTCCGACAGGTTCCGCCCCGCCTTCTCGCGGAACGCCACAAACCCCGGATGCGCCAGCCCCAGCACCACGCCCTTGCCGTCCACGAAGAACTTGCAATCCATCGTGTCGCTGTGCCGCGTGGCGATGCCGTTCCAGCAGTGCGAGAACCGGCACCGGTATATGAAATCGGTCACCTTCGACGGCACGTCGAAGGCGCTGATGAATTCGCTCATCGCGCCGGCATTGGGGATCGTGGGATACACAGCCGCTTTTGCCATGGGTGACTCCCTACTTCTTCGCGCCCGCAACCGCGGGCTGGGTCGCTTGCTGGTAGCTGTGAATGGCCGCGGCCACGCCCGCTCCGGCGGAAACCCGCAGGCCCTGGTCGAGAAGCGTCTTTTCCAGCGCCGCCAGGAACAGCAGCACGTTGCCCTTCTGGCTGGAATAGCCCATCAGCCCCACGCGCCAGATCTTTCCCTTCAGAGCCCCGAAGCCGCCCGAAATCTCGATGTTGAATTCGTTCAGCAGTTGCTGGCGAACCTTGCCGTCGTCGATTCCCTCGGGAATCTTCACCGCGGTGACGGTCACCAGGCGGTCGGCCGGATTCGAAACCAGCGGCATCACGCCCATGGCCTCGAGCCCGGCGATCATCGCCTGCTGATTGCGCGCGTGCCGCTCACAGCGCGCATCGAGCCCTTCTTCCAGCACCAGGCGCAGCGCTTCGCGCAGCGCATAGATGAGGGAAATCGGCGGCGTGTGGTGATACGTCCGCTCCTGGCCCCAATAGCTCATCGTGGGCGTCAAATCGAAATACCAGCTGCGCACCGGTTCCTTGCGCGCGCGCATCAACTCTTCCACGCGAGCGTTCACCGTGATCGGCGCCATGCCCGGCGGCGCGCTGATGGCCTTCTGCGTGCCGCTGAAACAAATATCGATGCGCTGCCCGTCGACATCCAGCGGAATCCCCGCCAGGGTCGCCACCGTGTCCACCACCAGCAGCGCGCCGAGTTCGTCGGCCACTTTCCGGTAGTCGTCAATCCGCTGCACCACGCCGGTCGACGTCTCGCCGTGTGCCAGCCCCACGAACTTGATCTTCCGGCCCTTGCCCGCGCGCAGCACGTCTTGCGGATCCACCGTGCGGCCCAGCGGCGCTTCCACGCGCGTCACCTTCGCCGGAATGCGCTCGGCGATAATGGCCATGCGCTCGGAAAACGCGCCGTTGACGCACACGATGCATTCCTCGCCCGCCTCCAGCGGGTTCATCACCGCCGCCTCGATGCCCCCCGAGCCCGACGCGGAAATGGGAAACGTGATGCGGTTCTTCGTCTGAAACACGCGCCGCAGCAGGATCTGCACATCGCTCATCATTTCCGTGAACCACGGGTCCACGTGCCCCACCAGCGGCGCGGCCAACGCGCGATACACGCGCGGGTCCATGCAGGAGGGGCCCGGCGTCAGCATCAATCGCTGCGGCGGCGTCAGCTCGCCAATCACGTCATTCATATTGTTCATCCTCGCCCTTTATGATTTTTCCCGGCCTCGCGCCCCGGCGCTGTCTTCCCGCATCCCGCCGGACATTTGCAAAATGCCAAACACGCTTGGTTGCGCAAACAGATTTGCGGTGCTGCGAGCCGGCTTACAATTCCGCTTCTAGTTTCCCTAATGGAACCACCGCGGTCAACCTCCAAAATGGCCGCCCCTTCGCCCCTACGGCCTCCGCCCGTCCGAAATTCCGGCGCAAAATGGCCGCCCCGGCTTCCCGACACCCCCGGGCGGGAGGGGGTAGCGGTTTCGCAACTGCGCTCACGTCGTGTTGAAAGGCCTATACCCGTGTGCTAGATTTGCAAATTGACCCTCGGTGACGATCATGGACGATAAGAACTCGGCTGCGGCCAAGGCAAAAGTCGGGCGTGTGGAGGTGTATTGGCACACGGTGCAGTATCGCACCGTCTTGCTGTTCGCCGCCGTCATCCTCGCCATCATCCTCGCCTCGTTTTATTTGGTGTTTCCGGAAACGGCCGGCAGCCTGTTGCGCAAACTCTCCGACACCGTGAGCCCGCACGACACCGGCGTGGCCGTAATCACCGACCGGCAGGCGCGTTTCGTCAATCTCGACGGCAAGGTCCAGGTGAAAAAGGTCAATTCGGTGCAATGGGTGACGGCCGACTACCAGGTCACGCTGGATAAAGGCGACTTGATCCAGACCAGCTCGGAAGGCGTGGCGCGCATCGCCTTCGCCGACGGAACCACCTACACCGTGAAGGGCGACACCCTGGTCACCGTCGAGGAAAACATCGTCGAGCAGGACCGCGCTTCCCAAGTCGGCGTGCACATTACCGCCGGCCAGGTTGACCTGACCACCGGCTCCTGGTCCGTCCCGGGCTCGAAGGCCGAGGTTTCCTTCGAGAATGCCGTGGCCTCGCTGCGCTCCAACAGCCGCGCGGCCGTGCGCACCGATCCGACCACCAAGGAACAGGAAATCACCGTCGACGCCGGAAGCGCCCAACTCAACCGCGGCAACGAACACGTCGATATCGGACAGTATGAGCGCGCCACCTTTACCGCCGGCGGCACGGGCATCACCAAAACGCAAGTGCTGGCTCCGCCCGAATTGGTTGAGCCGCTGAACCTCCAGCCCATTATCGCCGCCGACCCCAGGCACGATACAATTCACTTCTCCTGGAAATCCTCGAACACCGCCAAGCTCTACGATTTTCAGGTCAGCACCACCGCGATGTTCAACCGCATCGTCGTGGAACGGAAAACCGTCGCGACGGCCCTGGACATTTCCGGACTCGATCCCGGCGACTATTTCTGGCGCGTCCATGCCATTGACGACAAAAACAGCGTCAGCGACGCCAGCGAGCCGTACAAGTTCACCCTCGCCTCGCAGGGCAAGGCCCAGGAGATGCTCCTGGAAGTGGACGCCACGCAGTTGCAGGGCAGCGTCGTCGAGGTCATCGGCCGCACCGAGCCCGGCGCGGCCTTGATTATTAACGGGGAGCAAGTCGCCGACATCAAGGGCGACGGACATTTCCGGTATTTTTCCCAGCCGATGGCTCGGGGGAGCCACACCATCGTCATCACTGGGCAGAACCGCCGGGGCGGAATGGCCATCAAGCGCGTCGATGTCATGATTCCGTAGCGCGGCCGATTCGTCCGCCAGTAGCAGGCGCCCCGAAATCCTCGGGGCGCCCAATTGGGACCTTAGGGGGAAGCACTTCGTGACCAAGAACGGCTTTAATTTGCGGTCGGTGTTCAGTCTGTTTTCTTCCGACCTCGCCATCGATCTGGGAACCGCCAACACGCTGGTTTTTGCCCGCAACAAGGGGATCGTCGTCAACGAACCCTCCATCGTGGCCATCAACAAAAATACCGCCGAGGTCGTGGCCGTGGGCCGCGAGGCCAAGGAGATGCTCGGCCGGACACCGGGAAATGTGGTGGCCATCAAGCCGATGAAGGACGGCGTCATCGCCGACTTCAAGGTGACCGAAAAAATGCTCACCTACTTCATCCAGAAGGCCCACAACCGCCGCGTGCTCGTCCATCCACGCATTGTCATCGGCGTGCCCAGCGAAATCACGCCCGTGGAAAAACGCGCCGTGCAGGACTCCGCCTATCGCGCCCGCGCCAGCGAAGTCTATCTGGTCGAACAGGCCATGGCCGCTGCCATCGGCGCGGGCCTGCCCATCGAGGAACCCTCGGGGAATATGGTCGTGGATATCGGCGGCGGCACCACCGATATCGCTGTCATCTCCATGAGCGGCATCGTCTACTCGCGCTCGGTCCGCGTCGCCGGAAACGAAATGGACGAGTCGGTGATGCACTACCTCAAGCGCAAGTACAACCTCCTGGTCGGAGAGCGCACCGCCGAACAGATCAAGATCGAAATCGGCTCCGCCTATCCGCTGGAAAAACCGCTCACCCTGGAAGTCAAGGGCCGCAATTTGATCGAGGGCGTTCCGCGCACGGTCACCATCGACGACAGCGAAATCCGCGAAGCCCTCTCCGAAAATATCTCCACCATCGTCAATGCCATCCGCGTGGCGCTCGAGCGCACCCCGCCCGAACTCTCCGCTGACATCAGCGACCGCGGCATCGTGCTCACCGGCGGCGGCGCGCTGATCAAGAACCTCGACAAGCGCATCCGCGAGGAAACCGGCTTGCCCGTTTCCATCGCCGATGATCCGCTGGCTTCGGTGGTGCTCGGCACCGGAAAAATGCTCAGCGATTTCCGGCTCCTGCGCATGGTCTCGATCGATTGAACCATGCTGATGGCCGCTCGTTCCAAGTCGCACGCGCGAACTGCGGAAGTTGGCCGGAGCTGTCGCCCGGGACTCCGCGGCTTCGCGTTTCCCGGCTCCCTGTCCCGGCCATCGAGTCTCGATCATGCTTGATATCTTCTCTCGCCATCGCACCCTGAGCCTGCTGGCCGTGGTCGTGCTCGCCCAGATCCTGCTCCTCGCCTTCCAGATCAAGCGCGAACACGACGTGCGCCTGATCCGCTATTGGGCCGCCGAACTCGTCACCCCAGGCGAACGCGCCGCCACCTGGTCGCTCTCCAAAAGCGGCAGCGTCTGGAACGGCTACATCGCCCTGCATCGCGCGCGCGTGGAAAACGAGCGCCTGCGCGCCGAACTCGATCGCTTGCGCATCCACAACCGCGAACTCGAAACCCAGGCCGGCGAAGCGCAGCGCCTGCGCGCGCTGCTCGGCCTCCATGACGCTCACGCCGAAGCGCCCATGCTCGCCGCTCAGGTGATTGGCGCCAGCGCCGATGCCTCCTCGCACACCCTGTTCATCAACCGCGGCGAACGCGATCACATCCGCCGCAACATGGCCGTCATCACGCCCGACGGCATCGTCGGAAAAATCGTCGAGGTGCTCGCCAACAACACCTCCCAGGTCCTGCTGCTCAGCGACAAGGATAGCGGCGTGGGCGCCCTGTTTGCCGACACCCGCACCCACGGCGTGCTAAAGGGAACCGGCGATCCCGAGCCGCGCCTGGAGTACGTCGTCAACGACGAACCCGTTCACCCCGGCGAAGTGCTTCTGACTTCCGGCGACGACCGCATCTTTCCCAAGGGTTTGGTCATCGGCACGGTCACCGATGCCGCTCCCGGAAATCCTTTTCAGGTGATTCACGTGCGCCCCGCCGCGCGCCTGGACCGCCTCGAGGATGTCCTCATCCTGCTTTCGCAGCACGAACTCATCCCCCAGCAGGCCGAGGAATCCACCGATACCGCCGAAGCCAATCCCGTGGCACCGGGGATCGTGCCGCCGCTTCCTGCCCCGCCGAAGACCGCGCCGGCCGCTTCTACGGGCACGACCTTCGTGGGCCCCAAGCCGCCGGCCCGGCCCGCCGGCCAAACTTCCAGCGCAACGGGGCCAGCCGCGAGCACGCCCAAGGCGCCAACCACCGCGCCCGCACCATCCACCCCTGGCCCCAAGCGTGAGACCGTGACTCCCGCTCCCACTCCGGCGCCGGCCGCTCAGCCCGCTCCCCAGCCATGAAATGAGCCGACTCTCATGCTGAACACCG
Source organism: Terriglobia bacterium (assembly GCA_020072765.1). Classification (GTDB taxonomy): domain Bacteria; phylum Acidobacteriota; class Terriglobia; order Acidiferrales; family UBA7541; genus Palsa-295. The sequence goes on along the minus strand of JAIQGD010000050.1, from coordinate 16,438 downwards.
GAGCACAATCCGATTCCAAAGTGGAGGTCCACAAGTATTACGGCGGCGCGGTGATCGTCGTCTCGTTTCTCGCGCTCCTGCTGCAGGCCTTCCTGCACAAGTACGGACACTTCGCCGAACTCCTCGATCTGCCCCTGCTCGTTACTTTCTATTTCGGCATGAGCCGCCGCAAACCCGTCAGCGGATTGTTCCTCGGGGCGGCCATCGGCATCGTGCAGGACGCCCTGAGCCACGGCAGCCCCATCGGCCTCTACGGCATCGCCAAGACGCTGGTCGGCTACGTCGGCTCGTCCATCGGCGGGCGCATTGACACCGAGCATCCCGTCAGCCGCTTCGTCCTGGTCTTCCTCTGCTTTCATTTTCATCAGGCTGTGCTGGCCACCACCGAGCGCCTCCTGCTCAACCGCGCCGCGCCTTATTTCTCCCTGCACCTCCTGCTCGGTTCCCTGGTCACCGCCGCCTTCGCCGTCGTCCTCTTCGCCCTCCTCGACCGCCTCCGCAAACCCTCCTGACCCGGTCTCGCGCCCCATCCCGCCGCCTCCACACCCCTTCCGTCTGCAACCCCGCTGGCTCTGTTGACATCCCGCTGCGCGGAACGATGTTGGCGGGCGGCCCAGCCTTTGGACGATTTTGAGTTTTCGGGTGGCGCATCCTTGCGGTGTTTGCAAGGGTGCGATGCCGACGCCTTCGGCCGCGTGCCGAATACGGATTCCCTCTCGAAGCTGTCGGAGACCTGCGCCGCAGTTTGCCCCGCGCTTCCCAAGAACAACCTAACGCCACTGCTGAGCACGCGCCAGGCAGGATCTAGTACTGCGGCACCCGCGTTGACCAAATGGGCATGCACGGGTTGCGGTGCGCGCGCTGCAAGTGATACGTTGAAGGAGACTTCGAGTCCAAGCCGGGTTCGGGGGGCATGGCTCAACCGGATCGAGCAGGTCCGGTAGCACGGGAGTTCCGTTGGCAGCGTGGGGCATTAGCGACCAGAAAATTCCGCAGGGCCGATTGGCACTCTTCTCCTACGTGTCGGTGGTCGTGGTGGTGTCTTTGCTCGTCGGCTTCTGGAAGCTGCAAGTCGTGCAGTCCGGGCATTACGCCGACCTCGCCGAACGCAACCGCATCCGCTACATTCCCATCATCGCCCCGCGCGGCACCATGCTCGACCGCGAGGGCCGCGTGCTGGTGGATAGCTATCCTTCCTTCAGCATTCTCCTGCTGCGCGACGATCCCAAGGCGCTGCAGAAAAGCCTTCCGCAAATTGAAGAGGGCCTCGCCATCTCCAAGGAAGATCTGCACCAGCAACTGGAAGCCGCGCGCAACGAGCCGAAATTCCAGCCCATTGTGATCAAGCCGGCGGCTACCGAAGCGGACATCGCGTTTGTCGAATCGCACCGCGCCGATCTTCCCCTGCTTGAACTCATGATGGTCCAGCGCCGGCGCTACCCGCACGGCCAGATGCTCGCCAATACCATCGGCTACGTCGGCGAAGTGTCGCCGCAGGAAATGGAAAAGAATCCCGACCGCTACCGCCCCGGCGACATCGTGGGCAAAGCGGGCCTGGAGCGGCAATATAACGACCAGATCGTGGGCACCGACGGCATGCGCCGCGTGGTCGTCAATAGCGTGGGCAAGGTCATCCGCACGCTCGACAACGTCGAGGCCATTCCCGGCAAGCCCATCCAGCTCACCATCGACGAGGATCTGCAACAAATTGCGGAAGCGGACTTCGCGAACAAGGAAGGCGCGCTGGTCGCCATGGATGCGCGCACCGGCGAAGTGCTGGCCATGGTCAGCCGGCCGACGTTCGACCCCAACGATTTCGCGATTCGCATTCCGCAGCCCGAGTGGACAACGCTGAACACCGACCCGCAAACCCCGCTGCTGAATCGCGCCATCCAGGCGCAGTTGGCGCCGGGTTCGGTCTTCAAGGTCGTGATGAGCACCGCCATGCTCGAATCGAAGGCCATCTCGCCCAACTACACGGCCTATTGCCCGGGCTCGGCGGTGTTCTACGGGCGCGTCTTCCACTGCGATCACGCGCACGGCGTGGTCAATCTCCACAAAGGCATTGTGGCCTCCTGCGACGTCTTCTTCTACAACGTCGGCAAGCTCCTCGGCATCGACCGCATTTCCTACTACGCCCGCGGCCTGGGACTCGGCCAGCGCACTGGGATCGACTTGCCCAGCGAACAGGCGGGATTGGTCCCCTCCGAAGAATGGTCGGAGCGCGTCAACCATCACAAGTGGTATCCCGGATCAACGATCTCGGTGGCCATTGGGCAAGGCGCCGTGATGACCACGCCCGTGCAACTCGCCCGCATGATCGTGGCGGTGGCCAGCGGCGGCACGCTGATCCCACCCCATCTTTTGAAAAACGCCCCCGAATTGAAATCCGGCTCGTTCCCGATTTCCGACGACACCGTCCAACAAGTCACCGACGGCATGTGGGGAGTCGTCAACGAGCCTGATGGCACCACTTCGGGCCTCGTGAAACTGCAGAACGTTGACTTCTCCGGCAAGACGGGCACCGCTCAGGTCGAAGGTTTCGAGCTCCAGAATAAGCTGGGTAAGAAGTTGAAGGAAAACGGATGGTTCGTCGGCTACGCGCCGCGGCGCAATCCGGAGATCGTGGTGGCCGCGCTGGTGCAGGCCGGAGGCTGGGGGAGCACGTCGGCCGCTCCCATCGTCCGCGACGTCGTCAAAGCGTACTATGACAAGAAGGCCGGCCATTTCCTGCCGCCCCCGTCCACCGCGCAGAATGTCGCGCTGCCGGGCCCGGCGCGTCCGCTCGCGCCCGCCGCTGGAGTGCAACGTCCATGAGAGAGCGCCCGCAAACGCAGGATTTCGACTGGGTCCTGCTCGGCATTGTCGCCCTCATCAGCGGCATGGGACTGCTCGAAATCTACTCGGCCACTCACGCCAGCCCCATGGCCGGCATGCACTGGAAACAGTTGACGTGGATCGGCATTGGACTCGCGGGCATGTTCCTGATCTCGCGCATCGACTACCACACGCTGCTCGACCAGGCCCCGGCGCTCTACGTCTTCGGAATCGCCTGCCTGGTGATCGTGCTGGTGATGGGCTACTCCCGCCTGGGGGCCCGGCGCTGGATTTCGCTCGGAGGCGCCAACCTACAAGTCTCGGAGCTCATGAAGCTGATTATCATTCTCGCGCTGGCTCGCTACTTCACCGAAGTGCACACCGAGCGGCTCACGCTGGCGGACATGGTCAAGGTTGGCATTTTGACCCTGGTTCCTGTAGGCTTGATATTGAAGCAGCCCGATTTGGGGACGGCGATGGTTTTGGTCCCCGTCGCCGTGATCGGAGCGCTTCTTGCCGGCGTCGAATGGAAGCATTTGGCGGTCGGCGTGGTCCTGATGGCGTTACTGCTTCCCTTTGGCTGGCATATGCGGCATCATCTGAAGCCGTACCAGCAGCAGCGCATCCAGACGTTCCTGCACCCCGAGGAAGATCAGCGCGGCGCCGGCTACCAGATCCTGCAATCGGAAATCGCGGTCGGCTCCGGGGGCTTCTGGGGAAAGGGATTTGGCAAGGGCAGCCAAAACCAGTTGGGCTTCGTGCCCGTGCGGTATTCCGATTTCATTCTCGCGGCCCTGGCGGAAGAGCAAGGCTTCATCGGAGTCTGTTTCGTTTTACTTTTATATTTGGGCTTGATTCTGCGGCTGGTGGATAACGCGCAGAAGGCGAAAGACAAGGCCGGAATGTTCATTGTGATGGGAGTCACCGCGATCCTCGGCTTCCATGTTCTGGTCAATGCTTCCATGGTGATTGGGTACATGCCCGTCACCGGCATTCCCTTGCCGCTGATGAGCTATGGAGGATCGGCAACTGCTTTTGTGTTTTTGGCTCTGGGCCTGGTGATGAACGTCCGCATGCGGCGTTTCGTCAACTGAGATCCGCGGAGCCAGCACCGAGTCCCGCCTGATCGGGACCGGAAATCCAGTCTTTGACTGAGGAACGCATCGGGTGAGGAAAGAAGCCCCGCACGATCGAAGGACTTTCCTGAGCGGCCCGCGGAGCAAGCCAGACGGCTTTGCCTTCCCCCACGTGGGCCAGGTGCGCGCACAACTGTGCGCCGCCGCGTATCCCGCCGCTACCCGGTGCTCCATGATGAGGAGTCTCAATGCCGAAGGAAATGGTCATATCGGCGAATCCGCACGAGACGCGGGTCGCCATCATCGAAGAAGGACAGCTGTGTGAGTATTACGTCGAGCGGGAGAAAGAGTTTGCGTTAGTCGGAAGCATCTACAAAGGCCGCGTGACGCGCGTGCTGCCCGGCATGCAGTCGGCCTTTGTGCAAATCGGCCTCGACAGCGACGCGTTTCTCTACGTCAGCGACTTTCTGGAAGGCATCGAGGAGTTTGATGCCGTCGTCCACACGGTCGAGGAAAAAGTCGAGAAGATGGAAGCGCAGGGCGGCGAGGTGTTCCCCGCCAGTGGCGCGGTGACGCCGGCGCTGGAACCCACCGACGTCGAGGCGATGGCCGCCCCGCCAGGCGGCGAAGGCGAAGCCCCATCCTACGTGGCTCCTGCGGTCAGCCCCGCGCCGGCGCCCGCCCGTCCTGCTCCGGCACCGGGTCGCGACCGCTTTGAAAATCGTGGGCGCGAAGGGCGGCGCGACTTTGGACGCCGCGGCGGACGCGGAGGCGGAGGCGGACGCTTCGGCCGGCGCGGCGGACGCGACCGTCATGCCCCGCGCGAACTCCCGCCGTCGAAATACGCTTCGCCCCGCCCGTACGAAGAAAGCGCGGCCGAACCGGCTCCGTCCGGAGACTTCACTCCGATTATTCTGCCGGGAGAATCCTTGGCGAAGTACAGGGAAAAACCGGCGTCCGCCGCGCCTCCCGCCGGATTGGTGGAAGAAACGATGCACGCACCGGCGCCGAGCCCCGTTCCCGAGCCCGTGCGGGAAACTGTTGCTCCGGCGGCTCCCGCGGCGGTGCCCGAGTTCCGTCCGCAGGCCGCAGCGGGTCTCGAGCCCTTGCCCGGCGAGTCGCTGGCCAAGTGGCGCCACGAACCTCCCGCTCAGCCTGTCGTCGAATCGGCGGCGCCCGCGGTGATTCCTGGAGAGCACGAGCAGGAAGAACACGAAGCCGAACCGGTGCACGAAGCGATGCACGCCGAAAGCGCGCACGAGGATCATGGCGTCGAAGAGCTGACCGAAGACGAAGCCGCCGCCCTGGCCGAGCGCGTCGCCGAAATCCAGAAGGAGCAGGAGGCGCTCGAGGCGGAAGCCGAAGCCCTGGCCGCCTCCGGCGAAGCCCCCGAGGAAGAAGGCGAAGGCCTCGAGGAACCCATGGCCGGCGAAGAAGAGACCCACCACGAAGACGAGCATGAAGAAGAGCACGCCGAGGAAGGCGCTCTGCAGGCGTTTGAGGAAGCCGGCCACGGCGAAGCGGCTGAGGCGGAGTCCGCACTAGGCGAGCAAGCCGAATCCCTGGGGGGCGAGAATCTGGCGCCGCAGGAGCGCCAGCCGTCCGAGGCGCGCGTGCGCCACGATTTTCGGGCGCGCATGCAGCATCCGGCGCGCCGCGGAGGACGCGGCCGGCGCGAGGATCGCGGCCGGCGTCCGGGTGGTCGCGGCGGGCATCGCCCGCAGCCCCGGCGTCCGCAGCTGATCTCCGAACTGCTCAAGCAGGGCCAGGAGATCATCGTCCAGATCGCCAAGGAACCGCTGGGCAAGAAGGGCGCGCGCATCACCAGCCACATCGCCCTGCCGGGCCGTTTCCTGGTGTACATGCCCACGCTGAATCACACCGGCGTATCGCGCAAGATCGCCTCGGCGGAAGATCGCGCGCGGCTGCGCCACCTGGTGAACGAAGCCAAGGGCACGGCGAGCGGCGGCTTCATCGTGCGCACGGCGGCGGGCAGCGCCGCGCCCGAGGAAGTGCGCGCCGACGTGGAATTCCTGACGCGGACGTGGACAGAAATCCGCGAGCGCTCCGAGCAGCGCAAGGCGCCGTCGCTGCTGCACCGCGACCTCAACCTGGTCGAGCGCATCCTGCGCGACTACCTGAACTCCGACTACACCGCCATCTGGGTGGACACCGAGGAGGAGTACACCAAGGTGGTGGACTTCATGAGCCGCTTCCAGCCGGCGCTGGTGAACCGGGTGAAGCTGTACACGAAGGAAACTCCGGTCTTCGAGGAATTCGGCATCCAGCAGGAAATCGACAAGGGGCTGCGGCCGAAGGTATGGCTGAAGTCGGGCGGCTACATCGTCATCAACCACACCGAGGCGCTGGTGGCGATCGACGTGAACACCGGCAAATTCGTGGGCAAGGGCTCGACGCGCCTGGAAGACACGATTGTCCGCACCAACCTCGAAGCGGTGAAGGAGATCGTCCGCCAGATGCGCCTGCGGGATTTGGGCGGCATCATCGTGATCGACTTCATCGACATGGAGGAGCGGCGGAATCGCGACAAGGTGATGGCCTCGCTGGAAGACGCTCTGCGGGCCGACCGCGCGCCGTCGAAGGTGCTCCGCTTCAACGAATTCGGCCTGGTGGCCATCACGCGCAAGCGCACCAAGCAGGCCCTGGAACGCACGCTGTGCCAGCCCTGCCCGTACTGCACAGGCTCGGGCATGGTGAAGTCGATTCCCACGCTGTGCTACGAAATTCAAACCGAAGCGCGCAAGATGGCGCCGGAGATGGATTCCGGCAGCATCACGCTGCGCGTCCACCCGGAAATCGGCAAGGCGCTCAAGACGCGCGAATCGTCGCTGGTCGAGGAACTGGAACGCTGGGTGAAGAAGAGCGTCATCATCCAGACCGACGCGGCGCTGCACTGGGAGCAGTACGACATTTACTAAAGGCTGAAAAACAGAAGCATACATGCAGGAAACGCCCCGACTTGTCGGGGCGTTTTTTTTGCGCCAGTCCACAGACAAAAGTCCCACCACTACGCACCAATTTATGCTTTTATGGTAATGGCAATTTCGGACACATTTCGCACGGAGTTGGGAGCTTTGGGGCGCGATGGGGAGGGGACAATGGCGGAATCGCAGCGGGACAAGAAAGCACGGGCCCTGGCGACGTATACGAGCCTGGCGCGGGCGGTTCACTCGCTCGACCGGCTGCTGGACGGCCAATGCGAAGTGTTCGGACTGAGTCCGAGCCAATTCCGCGTGCTGGAACATCTGCAACTGCACGGCCCGATGGCGACCGGCGAGCTGGCGGGAAGAGTGATGTTCGGCGACAGCACGATCAGTGTGGTAAGCCGGAATCTAGAGAGGGCAGGATTGTTGAGGCGTCGCGCGGATGCAAGCGACGGACGCAAGGCGATCGTTCATCTGACGCCCGCGGGGCGGGAGTTAGTGGAGAAGATTCTGCCGAAGCGCGGGAAGGTGCTGCGGGCGAAGATGTGCGTCCTCGGGAAGCGAGAGCAGGAAAACCTGGATCGAATGTGCCAGAAGCTGACGGAGGGCGACGCGTTGAAATTCGTGAAGGAGATGACACTCGCCGACGAGGAAGAGGAAAGTTGACCGTCAAGAGTGGAGGCCCCGACAAAAAACGCCCGCGCTTGTATACCGCACCCTGAAAATCTTCTCGCGCGGCGAGCGGGAGCCAACCTGGCATGGGGTGAAGAAACCGGGCACGGTCTCGCGCGATCCGCGGCATGCTCCTACGGGAAAACCAAGATGCCCGCCCACAAACCGGGCGGCCGCTACAAAGGCGAGACGGCGGCGCGCCGCGTCCCGACTGCTGTCCGGGATGCAAAAAGCGCACTGAAGGCCGCGGCGCTACATGAAAATCCCGGGAATGACATATACTGCGGGGCGCATTCGGAGAATCACGATGGGCGCTGAAAAGAAAAGCACGTTTCTGCTGATCCACGGGGCGTGGCATGGCATGTGGTGCTGGGAGCGGGTGATTCCGCTGCTGGCGCGGGCGGGGCATGCGGCCGTGGCCATCGACATGCCGGGACACGGATTGAACGCGCGGGTTCCGCGGTCGTTTCTGGCGCGGCCCGCCAACATGAATGATTTCGCCGCGGAGGTTTCTCCGCTGGCGCATCTCACGCTGGCGGATTTCGCCGGGCACGCGATGAAGGCGATTGACCAGTTGCTGCAGGGAGGCAGCGGGCCGGTGGTGCTGGTGGGGCACAGCGCGGGAGGAGTTCCCATTACGGCGTTGGGCGAAGCGGCGCCGGAGAAGATCAAGAAGCTCGTTTATTTGGCGGCGTTCATGCCAGCTTCCGGGGTGCCGGCGGGGCGCTACACGCATTTGCCGGAAAACGAAGGCGACCGGCTCTCGCAGCTGTTTGTGGGCGATGGCGCGAAGATTGGCGCGGCGCGCATCGACCCGCGCTCCAGCGATGCGCGCTACCGGACGCAATTCAAAGCGGCGCTCTACGGCGACGTGAGCGACGCGGAGTTCGAATCCACCTGCCATCTGCTGACTCCCGATTATCCCAGCGCGCCGCTGGGCACGCCCATCGCCACGACGGCCGCGCGCTGGGGAAGCGTTCCGCGCGCGTACATCAAGTGCCTGGGCGACATGGCGCTGCGTCCCCGGCTGCAGCAGCATTTCATCGATTTGGCCGACGCGTTTGTGTCCGGGAACAAGACCGAGGTGGCGACGATGGACCGCAGCCATTCGCCGTTTCTCTCCGCGCCAGAGGAATTGGCGGAAATTCTGATTCGGCTGGGGTGCTGAGCGAGGCCGGAAGACGGGTGGAGCGGCGCGCTGGCGCCCTACGGCGTTGTTCATCAACGGATTCGGACAAAAGCCCCACCCTTCGCGGACGGCGCGAAGGATGGGGCACCCTGAAAATCTTCTCGCACGGCAAGCGTGAGCCAACCTGACATCGGGTGGAGAAACCGGGCACGGCGGTGCCGTGCCCCTACGGGAAAACGGCGAGAGCAAGATGCCCGCCCACACACCGGGCGGCCGCTACAAAGGCCAGACAGCGGCGGCGCGCAGGCAGGAGTGCCTGCGCCACCTGCGTGCTCAGGCCTGCACAGCCAAGAGTGGCTGTGCCACGAACACCGACCGCGGGGCTCGGGTTTTTGTTATCATGGCAGGTTCAGGCGCGTAAAATATCCTGATAAGATGCCCGGTCTCGAATCGGGCGGTTGGTGCAAGAACAAGGCAAGATGCCCGCCCATACGGCGGGCGGCCGGTACAACGGCTAGGCAACGGCAACAGACAAGACGCCCGCCCAAAAACAGGGCGGCCGCTACAAAAGCACGGTCTCTTGGCAGCGCAAATACTGAGTGGCATCACCATCCGCGATCAAATCTACGCCGACCTGGCGGGCGACATTGTGAAGCTGACGTCGGCGGGCATCCGCCCGGGCCTGGCGGCCGTGCTGGTGGGCGAGAACCCGGCGTCGAAGGTGTACGTGAAGAGCAAGATCGCGGCGTGCGAAAAGCTGGGGCTGGCGAGCTTCCACATCACGCCGCCCGCTTCGATGACGACCGAGGAACTGCTGGCCCTGATCCGCGAGCTGAACCATCGCGATGAAGTGGACGGCATCCTGGTGCAGCTGCCGCTGCCGCCGCAGATCGACTCGAAGAGAATTCTCGAGGCCATCGATCCGGCCAAGGACGTGGACGGATTCCACCCGGTGAGCGTCGGGCACCTGGTGGCGGGAAGGCCTGCGCTGGTGGCGTGCACGCCGGCGGGGGTGATGGAGATTTTCAAGCGCAGCGGCATCGCGCTGGAAGGCGCGAACGCGGTGGTGCTGGGCCGGAGCGACATCGTGGGCAAGCCGATGGCGCTGCTGCTGATCCACGCCAACGCCACGGTGACGGTCTGCCACTCGAAGACGCGCAACCTGCCCGAAGTGGTGCGGCGCGCCGACATCGTGGTGGCGGCGCTGGGCCGCGCGTGCATGGTCACGCCGGAGTACGTCCGTCCGGGCGCGACGGTGATTGACGTGGGCATCAACCGCGTGACCGACGCGGCGCAGGCGGAAGGTTTCTTCGCGCACTTCCCCGAGCGGCTGGCGGAATTCCGGGCCAAGGGACACGCGCTGGTCGGCGACGTGCATCCGGATGTGGCCAGCGTGGCCGGCGCGCTGACGCCGGTGCCGGGAGGCGTCGGGCCGCTGACCATCGCCATGCTGATGAGCAACACGGTGAAGGCCGCACGGCTGCGGCGCGGATCACGCGCGGCCGGCGGATCCGCCCGCCCCTGATGCTGCGCGTCGCGCTCACCGGCGGGATCGCCTCGGGCAAGTCCACGGTGGCGGCCATGCTGCGCGAGCGCGGCTGCGCGGTGCTCGATGCCGACATCCTCGGCCACGATCTGCTCGGGCCCTGCCAGGCCGCGTACGAGGAAGTGGTGCGCGCGTTCGGCCGCGAGATCGTCGCTGCGGACGGCTCGGTGGACCGGGGGAAGCTGGGCGCGATTGTCTTCGCGGATCGCGAGGGGCGCGCGCGGCTGGAGCAGATCCTGCACCCGCGCATTCTGGAGGCCGCGGCGAAATGGTTCGCGGACACCGGCTCCGGCGGACGGGCCTTCGCGTTTCTCGAAGCGACGTTAATCTACGAAGCGGGTTACAAGCCGAATTTCGACCGGGTGGTGGTGTGCTGGTGCCGCCGCGAGCAGCAGGTCGAGCGGCTGCGGCAGCGCGGGATGTCGTCCGAGGACGCCGAGCGGCGCCTGGCGGCGCAGATGCCGCTGGACGAAAAGCGGCGGCTGGCCGATGACGTCATTGATTGCTCGCGCACGATTGAGGAAACCGCGCGGCAAGTGGACGATCTCCTCACGAGATTGAAGCAGGCGGCCGCCTCGCGCAAGACCGCTTCCTGACGGGAGCATCCGGAAAGGAGCCTTCCATGTCACCATCGGCAAACACACGGCGGGCGATCCGCCTGCTGGTCCTGGGATTGATCGCGGGGCTCGGGGCGTACTGGCTGGGGTCGCGGTACGGGCAGCACACGCCCGTCTCGGTGAACGCGGTGCCGCTGCCGGCTCCGCAAGGCGATACGAGCCTCGATCCGACGGAAGCGGAAAACGTGCGCATCTACAAGCAGGCAGCGCCGGCGGTGGCCAATATCGTGACGCGGACGGTGCAGTACGATTTCTTTTTCAATCCCGTGCCGGTGGAAGGCGCGGGGTCGGGGTTCGTGATCGACACCGACGGGCACATCCTGACGAATTACCACGTGGTCGCGGGGGCGCAAACCATCGAGGTGACGCTGGGCGACCAGTCGCGGTACAAGGCGAAATACATCGGGGCGGACACGCGCAACGACATCGCGCTGCTGCAAATCGATGCGCGCGGGCGCAAGCTGGCGACGCTGACGCTGGGGGATTCGCGGAATCTGTTGGTGGGCCAGCGCGTGCTGGCGATTGGAAATCCCTTCGGATTTCAGAGCACGCTGACGACGGGGATCGTAAGCTCGCTGGGGCGCACGGTGCAGACCAGCGAAAACACGTTCATTGATGAGGCCATCCAGACCGACGCGGCCATCAATCGGGGGAATTCCGGCGGGCCGCTGCTGAATTCGCACGGCGAGGTGATCGGAATCAACAGCGCCATCTTTGCGCCGACGGGAACGACGGCGGGAATCGGCTTCGCCATTCCCATCAACACGGCGCGGCGGGTGGCCGAAGATCTGATCACGCAGGGCCGGGTGCGGCGCGCGACGCTGGGCATCGAAGGGCGCGCAATCTGGCCGGGGCTGGCCGAGGCGCTGGATCTGGGCGTGGATCAGGGCGTGCTGGTCGAGCGCGTCGTTTCGGGAGGCCCGGCGGCGCAGGCTGGTATTCGCGGGGGCACGCGGTCGGTGCTGGCGGGGCTGCAGGAATTGCACGTCGGAGGCGACGTGGTGACCGCCGTGGATGGGAAAGAGGTCAAGAACCCGATGGATCTGAACCTCCTGCTGAATCGCGCGCGGCCGGGAGACACCATCACGGTGACCATTGTGCGCGGCGGCAAGAAGATGAATGTGCCGGTGAAGCTGGGCGAATCTTAACCCTCGGCTGAGTTTGACAGGGGCACAGGCGCGGGCCTGCGGGAGCCTGGCGCGCTCCACTGGTCGCGCAGGTGGTCGCGTTCAATTTCCGACAAGTGAAACCAGGATTCGGCCAGGTCGCGCACGCGCTCGAGGGCGGCCTGCATTTCCGCCTGTTTTTGCTGGATGGTTTCGCTATCCGCATGCGTGGAGACGCGGATCGGCGGGGCGACGAACATCACGGCGCGCGAAAACGGATAGGGCAGCTGAAACAGGTCCCAGGCCTTGTGGAAGGTGTAGCCGCGCTGGAGCCCGATGTGGAATACGGAGATGGGTCTTCCGGTGCGGCGCGCCAGAATGATGGGGCCGGGCTTGGCGACATAGCGCGGGCCGCGCGGGCCGTCGATGGTGAAGGCGACGGGGCGGCCCGCTTCCAGATGCCGCGCCATGGCCGTCAAACCCTCGATGGCTCCGCGCGTCGAGCTTCCCTGCGCGGTGCCGAAACCCAGCCGCTCGATGGCCCGGCGCGTCCATTGGCCGTCGAAGTTGACGGTGTTGAGCACGACGATGCCGCGATTCCGCCAGATCCACACCGCCGGGAAAATGCAGCGGTGCCAGAACGCGCCGATGCACGGCTCGCCGTTGTCGCGGATCTGCACGACGTTGTGCACGCCGATCACTTCCACGCGCAGCGTGGGGCCAATCAGGCGGATCAGCCAGTAAGCCGCCCAGGCGATCACGGGAATCTGCATCCGGCGCCAGCGCGAAAGGTGCGGCAGCGGGATGCCGGACGGCGCCGCCGGAGCCCGGCTGGCGGGCGGCGGTTCGAATTTTGAGCCGTTTTGCACCGCTGTATAGTATAGAAGGTTCAATGCACCCTCGGCTCCAAAACGTTCGCTGTGCCTGGGCCGTCGGGCCGGGTGCGCTCGGCTTGCTTACCGGTCTGCTGCTGGGAGGCCTACTGCTAGGCCCCGGCGTGGCGCAGGCGCAACAAGTGCCGCCACCCAGCGCGGTGGCGCGCGTGGAAGGCAGCGACATTTCCATCGAAAGCGGGACGGCGGCGGCGAACGGCACGGCGACGGCGGCGCCAAGCATCTACGTCGCCAATGGCGGCGTGGTGACGGTTCATTCGGGGCCGGCGCGGATGACGCTGTTTGCCGGGGGCGAGGTGGACATCTGCGGCCCGGCGAAATTGACGGTGCTGCAATCGAGCGGCGCGATCACCCTGGCGCTCAACTTCGGGCGCGTGCGCGTGCAGCTGCCGCCCAACGTTTCCCTGCGGGTGTTCACGCCGAGCATGGTGGCTACGCCGCTGGAGATCAGCGGCGGGGCGCGGGACATCTCGGTGGGCCTGAGCCTGGACGATTCGCTGTGCGTGCTGGCCACCAGCGGGGCCATCCAGATCGAGCATCAGTTCAGCGGCGAGAAGTTGATTGTTCCGCAGGCGGGAGAATTTTTCCTGGGCGCGGGGAAGCTCCTTCCCGTGACCGGCGCGTCGGGAAGCTGCCAATGCGACATCCGGCAACCGCAGCAGGCGCCGCCCAGCGCGAGTGCGCCGCCCGAATTCGCCACGACGCCCGTCCTGCAAGGCCTGCCGCAAGTGTTGCCTCCGCCCGCACCGGCGGCCGCCGTGGAGACACCGGCGGAGCCGCCCGGCACCGAGCGAAGCGTCGAATTCAGCGTGCTGGCGCCCGCCAACGAAGCGCATCCGGTGGAACGGCCCGCGCGGGCCGCGATCCCGGCGGTTCCGCCCTCGGAGGCGCCGGTCTATACGATGGTTATGCCGCTGGTCTTTTCGGCCTCGGCGCCGGTGCCGCCCGACGATCCGACCCCGGATATGGTGCTGCTGATCCGCGAGGCGCGGGTGATGCCGGAGTGGGAGTTTTCCGGGCGCGTGGAGGCGCCGGAACTCGCGCGGGCCGTGCAGCGCGCGCTGGGAGAAGCTCCCCCGGCGGCGGCCAAGCAAGGACACGATTCGGCGCGCGCCGGGAAGAAGAAGGGCGGTTTCTGGGCGGCCCTGAAGAGAGTTTTTTCGGGAAGCAGCGCCGAGAACTGAGCCTCACTGATTTTACACTCACCCCGAAGGTTCGGAACGATTCGGTAAGTGCCCCCCGCCGACCGCAGCAGATCAAGAATTCACTTCTTCTGCCAAGCCGAAGAAGAAGCAGATCCCTCACCCCCATCCGCAAAAAACGCGGCTGGGTTCGGGATGACAGCGCAAATGCGAACGTGCGGCCCTTCGGCATGAACCCCGAGTTCGCAACGGCGGTCGAAGCAGCGGAGAGATCCTTCACCCGGCCGACTTCGCCGGGTTCAGGTCCGGTGTCGGGACTCCGATGGAGTCCACCGGACTCCAGAAATCGGAGATGATGATGCGCATCGCATCGTCATCAGAGAGATCGTTCGGCGGGCGAAAACCGGAGGCGCCCGCCTCAGAATGACGATGCTGGTCGGATCGTCACATGCCATCGTAGTTGGGGCCGCCGCCGCCTTCGGGGGGCACCCAATTGATGATCTGGTAGGGATCGGCGATGTCGCAGGTCTTGCAGTGGACGCAGTTGGCGGCATTGATTTTGAGTTTCGGCACGCCCTTCTCCATCCCCATTTCGTACACGGCCGCGGGACAGAAATACTGGCACGGATTCCCGAATTCGCGGACGCAGCGATCACTGCAGATATCGGGTTCGAGCACGACAAGGTGGCAGGGCTGGTCTTCGTCGTGGCGCGTGCCGGAGTGGTAGACGTCGGTGAGGCGGTCGAAAGTGAGCTTGCCATCGCCCTTGAAGCGCGCCGATTGGTCGACCAGCGTGCGGTCGCGGTGCAGGTTCGTGTAGGCGCGGTAGCCGGGCTCCGCGCGCATGGGGTCGATGAGGCCGCGCCCGCCGGAAATGAATTGCAAGCCCGCGTGAATCAGCCCCGTCCACAGGCCGCCGTGAAACGCCTGGTGAAAATTCCGGACGGGCCACAATTCCTTCTTGAGCCAGCTTTGGTCGATTCGCTCGCGGTGATTGCGGAGCGTGGCCGCCGAAGCGTCGCCGGCACAGAGTGTTGGTAAGCGACTATTCAATTGGGGTATGGCAGATCACGCGGGAGACCTTGCGGTACGCTCATGCTTTATTCCTGAAGGACAAGCGGGACTATTCTCAATTGCCGGAGAGGTTGAGTCCCCCGACGACGTTGGAACTGGATTTGACGGATTCCCATGTGCTGACAACGTACGCCGGACTGCTGCTGCGCGACCTGCTGGACAGTTTCAACGGGGACATTGAAAAGGCGGTCGGGGCTTATAATGGCGGCCCTCGTAATCCAAATCTTCGCTATGCAGCCGGGGTCCAGGCTGTGGCGGAATACGCCAGAAACGTCCTGGAACGCGTGACAGCGGTGAATGAACGAACTGCGGAAGATACCCTCGAGCGCGAATTAGAGACGAGTGCGCAGTGACGAAATTGACGGGCCTACGCTGGTTTCCAGTGCCGCTCACCCACTAGGGTTAGATCCGGAATCGGCAGTAACAGATCAGACATCTTTCAGTTGAGCTTCATTCATTCCGAAGTAGTGCCCCAGTTCGTGGAGCACAGTCTGTCTGACTTCGTGACGGATCTCGGTTTCATTGGAGCAGACCGCCTCGATGTTTTTCTGGTACAGGACGATATGGTCCGGACCGATAGACAGGTCGAAAACACTTCTCCTGGTAGCCGGCACGCCTTGAAATACTCCCAGAACCAAACGTCGAGTCTTGCCGGACCCGGGGTTTCCGGTGGTCCCACGATGCATTCTCCGAAGCCGCCGAGGAGGCTCGTCCTCAACTAAAATCGCAAGGTTGTGCATTCGTTTGCGAAACTCTGCCGGAAGTGC
Organism: Terriglobia bacterium; assembly: GCA_020072765.1. Classification (GTDB taxonomy): domain Bacteria; phylum Acidobacteriota; class Terriglobia; order Acidiferrales; family UBA7541; genus Palsa-295. The sequence continues at coordinate 654 of JAIQGD010000050.1, read as the reverse complement.
GTCGAGTACCTCGGCGACAAGCCTAACGAACCGGTCCCGTTCCACCTTCGCACACCTCACCGCTAAGGCCTTTTTACCGCAACCGCGCATGTTTGTCATTGAGGCAGCGCGCTGAGCTCTGAAACCGCGATTTCCGAACGCACGGAGCATCACTATTTTGCGTGGCGTCACGCTGCATAGTGATTCGGTGCACAGCCCGACATCTGCCTTACAGGGCACTTTTAATAATGGAGTATTAGGCCTATGCCAGCTCTACGTCCGCCCGGCCCTCAGGAGACGATCAGTGCAGACGGGGCCGCAGCCGTCTTTCATGCGCACTCCGGCAGCAAAATATACAACATGGGAGAAGTGGAGGTACACGCGCTTCGGGCGGTCACTCTCGACTTGTACGAGGGAGAATTTGTAGTTCTTCTCGGGCCTTCCGGAAGTGGGAAGTCGACCCTGCTGAACATTCTGGGGGCTCTGGATCTTCCCACCAGTGGCGAGGTGTACTACCGAGACCACATCCTGACGAAGGCCAATGACGCGGAGTTGACGCGTTTCCGCCGCGAGCATGTCGGCTTCGTTTTCCAGTTCTACAATCTGATCCCACGGGCGCACTCGACTTCAGTACCGGCAAATTGGTCCTGGAGGTTTTGGAAAGGGTCAACCACG
>JAIQGD010000149.1 GCA_020072765.1 Terriglobia bacterium | reverse complement strand
ACGGTTTGCGAGTCGCTTATGCAGCGATGGGTGTAAGTGTAATTCCGGCTCCTCGGCGACCAGAATGAAGTTCTTTCCAGCTTTCTTTCGCTTCTGCGCAATCGCAAGTACAACCAAAAATGACTGGAGCGAAACCATGCCAGCGCCCTGTTTGCTCAAAGGTAGAAGCGCACCCTGAGCATCTTTGACGTGGGGAAGGAGGTTCTGGAGAACACCAAACGTGTCGAGCGAGGTTGTACGATAAACAAGTGTGCTGTCAGTCCCTAGCATTAGAAAGCTCCGCAATTCCGCCTCGGCCGATGTGAGCAATGCCTTGAAATCAGGCGAATCCTCAATGCCCGACTTCGAGTTACGCAATTCCAATTTTACTTTTTCAATCTCCTCACCGGGAATGGCATCGCTTTGCCGGAGAGCCTTGAGAAAACTTGTCGAACCAAAACTCATGAGACGGTCCCACTGACGGTTTCCCGGAATGATGAAGACACCTAGTTCTTCCAAGCGGCGAAACGGTATAACGTCACACGCGTCGGTGAACGGGTTTCCCGGTCCATGATAGAAATATCGTTTTGTCTCGAACTCACAATTTTCTTCGTCGTAGCGTCCGCAGAGTGCAACCTGAGCCGCGAGGCTCGCTCCAACCGGACAGTCTGGCTCGAATGTCAACTCGCTCTTGTCTTCGTGCCACCAGACGGGCTGGGCTGAAGACTCGCCACTAAACCAATTCGAGTGGTCACTGGGATTATTAGTGGAGAAATCCGTAACTGTGCAAACGATGGTGAACCGGGAGTCAGGCTGCGGCAGTCCGCCGAAGAAATCCCAATCCGAAAGCTGGGTAGTCACGCGCTCTCTGCCAAACACAAGTGCTATTGATTCGACAACGGCAGTTTTTCCAACATTGTTGCCGCCTAGCAGAACACCATGATGTGGCAAGGTTATTTGCCCGGTCTTCAGTCCACGAAAATCGAAGAATGTCACCTGTGCGATACGCATGATCGTAGTCGGTACTAACTATGTATAACATCGTCTGGGGAAATCGTCACATGCTCGGGCAGTCGTAGGGCTAGAGCCACCCTTGCCTACCCCTGTCGGCGACGCCATCACACATCATGCCCGTCCCAGTACCTTCGATGGATATCGCTTCCCCGAGTTCGATGGTAGGCTGCACGCCATGGGTTCCCCCGCCCAAAATCGCGTCACTGCGCAGGACTTCTACGACCACGACAAGTGCCCGCATCGGGTCTTTCTCAATCACTTCGGCGACCCGAGCGAAAAGCTGCCGCACTCAGACTTCCTCAATCTCCTATTTGAAAACGCGCTGACTCACGAACGCGAAGTGGTCGCGGACCTGGCCTACGAGATGCCGAGGGAAGTGACTCTGGAAGATCGGGCGCTCTCGACCTTGCAACTCATGCGGGCGGGTGCGGAGCGGATTTATCAAGGCGTCCTCCTGCAACCAAACGAGAGCGGCATTCCTGATCTCCTCGAAAAGGTGCCCGGCAACTCGCGGCTTGGAGACTACTTTTACAAGCCCGTGGACATCAAGAGCGGGAGCGGATACAAGGACGAAGCCAAAGGCATTCTTCGAACCGACTACGGGATGCAGCTTTACCACTACGGTCTTCTCCTGCAAGCCGTGCAGGGCACATTTCCGCCCGAGGCCGAAATCCTGAACCGGGACAGAAAGCGAATCCTCTATCCCTTCGACCAGTTCAGCGCGGCCTATCAGGAAACGCTTGCCGAGATTCGGCTGCTCACTGCCGGGGCGAAGTCAGACGAGCCTGCCCTTGCCTCCGAATGTGGCGCGTGCCAGTGGTGGGGACACTGTGAAAGAGTGTTGGTGGCAGCAGAGGATGTGACCCTGCTCTCCGACGTGGGCCGGAGCAAGAAGGTCGCGCTCAACAGCGTGGGAGTGAGGTCCATCCGCGACATACCGTCCTTCGACTTCTCGGGGGTGAAGCTGAAAGGAATCGGACCAAAGACGGTGGCGTCAATGAAACTGGCTGCGATCTCCGTGTTGTCAAACAAGCTCCAAGTCCTCGCCAAAGCCGCGCTCCCTGACCCGCCTCGCAAGGTGTACCTCGATTTCGAGGACGACCCCACGCAGGAACTAATCTATCTCTGCGGGATGTGGATTGAGCCTGCGCTCCACGGACTCAATTACCACGGCCTGCTCTGCACGGACGAGGCAGGGGAGGAAAGGATATGGGCGGAATTCCAGCGGCTCTGTGTCGCCATCGCGGCGGAAGACTATGCGGTATTTCATTATTCCCCCTACGAGAGAGTCAAGATCGCAGCCCTCGAACGCAGGTACGCCGTGTCCGAGAGGGACGCGCTCACACTGTTCAAGAGCAGGATGGTTGACCTTTACCCGGTCGTGAAGCACAGCGCAGTCCTCCCTGCAAGGGGCTACGGTCTGAAGCGCATCGCACCCTTTGTCGGAGTCAAGTATTCCGCCGCAGATGCCGGTGGAGCGCAGTCCATCGTGTGGTTTCAGGAGTACCAGCGGAATCCCGGCAGGCAGGATGTCCTCGAAACTCTGCTCACCTACAATCGTGAGGACTGTGTTGCCATGAAGTCCGTGGAGGAATGGCTGAGGCAACTCTGAGCGAGAGCCAGAAGTAACCCACTCCGTTTCATCTTGACTGTCACAGACAGCTAAGGTTTGCACGAGGCTGCACCCGTAACGAGTGTGATACGATTCCGCCGAGACGTTGTTCCGCAAAGACGAGACCGACCCATGAACAGGCTGGTGCGGTCCGGCCGATGCACGGTCTTTAGCGAGGCGAGGCGAAGCGAATGGAGCTTGGGGAAGCGTTTGACAAGGCAAACCAAATTCTCGACGAAGAGCGTTCGTTCCCCACGGTGGATTACCTGCCAGCAGAAGCAGCCAACAAGGGCGACCATCTCGCTGTGCAGTTCTTGACGAGCGTTGCCGGAGCACTGGCACAGACGCAACTGCAACGCTACCGAGAGGAGCGGCCTCGTCAAGTCCTCGAAAACCGGCGGCTATATAGATTCCGAAGCTCGAACTACAACTTGCTACACGCTCTGCTGTCCAGATTGAAAGACTCGGCGAGGCCCGCACTGGTCCAGCACGTGCTGTCACGCATCCATACCCCGCCTGCGTGTGCATCCGCACAAACAACTCACCATTCGGCGTGGTGCGGTCTGACCTCAGAGTTGCCACTCGTCATCGAATTCGCGGCTCGCAACGGCGGAAAGGAAGGGTTGATGCGGCTGTTGGGAGAGGTTGACCCTATTCTCGCTCACGTCCTTCTACTACGCCAACTAGAGGAGATGATATCTCTGGACTTTGCCCTCTTTACGTCCGAGGAATACACGCGGCTTTCTTGGACCGTTCAGTTCCTCACGCAAAGCGCTCAACGCAAGCTGAAAGGCCATCCGCCTCAGCCCGCCGTTTTCAAGCCTCTATCGCAGATATTTGCAGGTCCGGCGGCATCTGCAATGCAAGAAATCGTGGTCATTGGAGGTGCCATCCAGCAGCAGTGCCGCAAGGCGCGTTACTTGTACGTGAAGGGGGAACTCGAAGAGGGGCTGAATCTCGAAGTCAATCAAGACAAGGACACCGTCGAGTCGTACCTGCGTGGGTGCGGTTTCAGCGATGCGCTGGTAGCGGCACTGAACGAAGCGGAACGCCTTTACCAAGGAGCGGCAACCGCCTTTGAACTCAAAGCTTGTATGGGCCATATTCGGAGTTTCCTTGAAAATCTCCACAAAGAGGTCATGCCCA
>JAIQGD010000049.1 GCA_020072765.1 Terriglobia bacterium | reverse complement strand
CGATCTTGATCTTCGGCAGGAGATCCACGCTGTATTCGTGGCCGTGATACGTCTCTGTGTGGCCTTTTTGCCGCCCGTGGCCCCGCACTTCCGAGACAGTCATGCCATCAATCCCCAAATCCACCAGGGCGCCTTTCACCGCATCGAACCGGTTTGGCTGAACGATTGCTTCGACCTTCGTCATGTCCTCTCCTTTTTCTGCATCCTCGGGAATTTAACCCAGTGTGATAACCGATGGCGAATTGGAAAGCACACCATATCCTTCGCCGTCATGCCGCTCTCACCGTTAGCCCCAGTCTTCCTGATCGGGAAGACCGGGGCCACAGTGAGCATTCAAATAGACCTCAAGAGGAGTGCGAGACAGCCGGCCTGCTCGTCGCCGAGCTTGGCGCGGGCAAAACGGTGTCCTTCGCCATGCCGCCCGGTGCACCCAGTGACGAGAGGACGTACTCCGGATAGGCCGAGATCCCGTGTTCATGCAGGTCCATGCCATAGAGCTCGGCTTCTGCCGGCAGGCGAAGGGTTCCGGTTGCGTTGACCAGCAGCATCACGACCATGGCAACCGCGAACGTAGCCAGGGTGATCGCTGCGCTTCCGACGATCTGCGCCACCAACACCTGTGTTCCTCCGCCGTAGAACAGTCCCTTCAGCGGTGCGGAGTTGTCGGGTGAGATCGGGCCGGTGGCGCCGTACTTGCCGCAGGCAAACAGCCCGAGTGAGAGCGTCCCCCAGATGCCGCAGAAGCCGTGCACCGGGACCGCACCAATGGGATCGTCGATGCGCAGCCATTCCAGCAGGTCGATTCCCAGGATGACCAGGACTCCCGCGATAGCGCCCAGCAGGACGGCGCCCGTCGGGCTGACCCAGTAGCAGGGGCAAGTAATGGCCACGAGCCCGGCCAGAAATCCGTTCGTGGTGTAACCTGCGTCCCACTTCTTGGTCATGAAGTAGCCATAGATGATGGAGCTGAGTCCCGCCGCGCACGCGGCGAGGGTTGTATTTGTGGCCACGCGACCGATGCCCACGAAATCCATCGCCGACAGCGTGCTGCCCGGATTGAACCCGTACCAGCCAAACCAGAGGATGAGTCCACCGGAAACGGCGATGGTCAGGTCATGTGGCAACATGGGAGCGCCGCCGTCGCGTTTGAACTTGCGGCCGAGCCGCGGGCCCAGAACGATGGCGCCGGCCAACGCGATGAATCCGCCGATCGTGTGTACGACCGTGGAGCCCGCGAAGTCGTGGAAGGGCATGCCCAGCGACGGGAACATATTGCCGGCGCTGCCCATATTCGCCAGCCACCCATCCGGGCCCCACGCCCAGTGTCCGATGACCGGATAAATGAAACCGGTCACACAGATGCTGTAAAGAAGGTCGCCGACGAATCCCGTCCGACCGATCATCGCGCCGGATGTGATCGTCGAGCAGGTGTCGGCGAATGCGAACTGGAAAATCCAGACGGCCAAAAACGCGACGCCCGTGGTTTCATAGGTTTCCGGCGCGTTCTGCAGGAAGAACCAGTGATAACCAATAAACCCGTTGCCGTGGCTAAACATAAATGCAAAACCGACGGCATAGAACAGAATGCCGCACAGGCAGGTATCCACGACGCATTCCACGAGCACGTTCACTGTCTCGCGGGAACGGCAGAAACCAGCTTCGAGCATCGTGAAGCCGACCTGCATGCCGAAGACCAGGAACGCCGCCACGAGCGTCCACGCGGTGTTCACGGGGTTCACAACATCCGCAGCCTTAACCACGGGTGCGTCGTCGGCGAGCACATGGCCGAAGAAAACGTACGTCACGACAGCCATGAGCGTCAAAACCGATGTGACGCCGATTACCTTGCCGGCGAGTAAGGTTCCGCCATACCGGCGCCATTCCGGGTCTCGAAGCCGCGTACCTAGCCGCGAGACTTTTTCAGAAAACGAGAGCCTTTCCCTGCTTGCTGTTTACGAAACATTCGTCCTCTCCTTTAAAAGAAGCTGATTCATACGCCGACCGAGCCCTTGCTTATCCGAACAGGCTTCTCAGACCGCCGAAACTCGCAGGCCATGGTCACCTTCGTGCTCTTCACGGGACTGCACTCATGTGCATCACGGCAGAGACACGTATCCTGCTCGCGGCGGGATCCCTCCAAAAGAAACAGGGACACTGGCCCTCTCGCCGCCATTCGCGGCGCGCCATCGCGCTCATGCTCAACTGCGATGTGCCTGCAGGACGGACACGGCTCGGTGTCCTAAGGAACTTGCAAGATGCAGAAACGTGCTGCGGGTTCTCCCATCGACATGGAAGGGAGATCTTGGAACGACTGCACAACCAGTCTCAATTGCGGGCTCAGTGTGCAGGACGTGTCGTTCGGAGTCCAACTCAAACTTTTGATTGCCGTCATTCGATTTCGTAGTCTGCGTCAACAGGGGACGATGCTTGGCTGGCGATGCCTTGCGATGGCTTATCTGTGGCGCTTCAAGTCCTCGCTGAGAACGAGGGCCTCCGCGACGTCCTTCATGGATTTGCGCCTCTGGCGGCTTTCCCGCTGCAGCGTGAGGTATGCCTCTTCTTCGCTGATCTTCAAATCGCGCTGCAGGATTCCCTTGGCCCGCTCGACCAGCTTTCTGGTTTCCAGCTCGCCGGAAAGCTGCAAGTTCTCGCTCTCCAGCCGCGCTCTCTCGATCTCAGCCCCCACCAGAAAACCCACGGTCGCGATCAGGCTGATTTCGCGTTTGCTGTAGAGGTGCTGCGCGCGATCCTGCACGTTAATGACTCCGACCAGGCGTCCGCCGCTGACCACAGGCACCGACAAGAAGGCCTCGAACCGATCCTCCGGCAGTTCGTTGAACACCTTGAAACGCGGGTCCCGGAAAGCCCCCTGGGCGACCACCACGGGCTCGCGGTGCTCGGCCACCCACCCGGTGATTCCTTGCCCCACCTTCACCTCAGCCGGTCCACCACTTCCGGATGGGGATTCTTCGAGGCGCGCAGGACCAACTCGTCGTTCTCCAGTACATACACCATGCAGGAGTCGCATTTCACCACGGCCGTTACGAATTCCACGACATCCCGCAGCACCTCCTGCAGCGGCGCCGCCGCGGACATGCGGCTGGCGATCCGGTTGAGCAGGGCGAGGTCGAAATCTTCCTCGCCGTGTCCCTGCTGGGGATCATGGGCGGGCGCTGACATGGATAGGGGCCGTCGGTCAGCCGGATACATTGTCCAGGACCTCTTCGTGTTCATGGGTCTGAGGCTAGCAAGCACCGGACGGCAGGACAATCATCCTTTGGTATGTGTCTGTTGGGGAGCGAAAATCTAGCGGTGGGAGTGCATCCCGAGCTTTCCTGCCATTTGCACCAGTCCTGCGAGGGAGTCAGCCTCCATCTTCTGCATTACGTGGCCTCGATGGATCTTGATGGTAATTTCGCTCAAGCCCAGCTTCCCGGCGACCTGCTTATTGGTGAGCCCTGCGACGACAAAATGCAACACCTCGCGTTCCCGTGACGTGAGTCTTTCAAACCGGGATCGCAGGGCGCAGAGTTTCGCTTCTTGTTCACGCCGGGCGCGGTCTCGGTCGAGGGCTTGATGGATCGCCGCCAGCAGTTCCTGCTTTCGAAACGGTTTGGTCAGAAATTCCACCGCGCCGGCTTTCATCGCCCGGGAGACCATGCGAATGTCACCGTGGCCGGTCACGAACACGATGGGAATCCCGATTCCCGCCCTTCCGATCTCGCCCTGAAGCTCCAGGCCGGTCATCCCGGGGAGTCTCACGTCAAGCACCAGGCAACCGGGAATCTCCGGCCGGGCCGCGCTGAGAAAATCCTCCGTGGATCCGAACAGTTCTGCGCGCAACCCCACCGATCTTAACAAGCTGCCCACCGAGTTGCGGACAGACGCATCATCGTCGACGACATACACGATGGAGTTAGGATCACTCATCATGATCTCGTGAGCCAATCGGCACGGTGAACTGAAAGAGCGATCCCCCGCCTGAAAGCGGCGTCGCCCACAGGCGCCCCTGATGGGATTCCACGATCGAACGGCTGATCGGCAAGCCCATGCCGATACCCTGCGGTTTCGTTGTGAAGAAGGGCCTGAATATCTCCGCTGCAATTTCCGCGCTCAGCCCGGCGCCGGAATCCCTCACTTGTATCAAGATCGCTGCCGAACTCTCTTTCGCAGTGCAAATCAACAGCTCCCTGGGACGCCCCGTCGTCCCGCGCATGGCGTCCAAGCCATTCACGGCCAGATTGAGCACGACTTGTTGTAATTGGATCCGGTCACCTTTCACCCTGGGAAGATCCGTAGCGAGATCAAGTCGCAAGGAAACGCCAGCGCGGGCTGCCTCGTCGCGCAGGAGAACGCCCAGCTCCCGAATCACTTCGTTCATGTCCAGCCAGTCTCTGGTGGGAGCTTCCTTCTTGACCAGCGCGCGGATGCGGCCCAGCACTACCCCAGCCCTGGTACCGTCCCGGATGATTCTTTCGGCGGCCGTGCGAGCCTCCCCGACATCCGGGGGCGCCGCGGAGAGCCATTCGAGACAGGCGTGGCCGTTGGTCACGACCGCCGCGAGCGGCTGGCTAACCTCGTGAGCAATCGAACAGGTCAGCTCTCCCATCGTCATGACCTTGGAAAGATGCGCCAGGTCTGCTTGCGTCTTCCGGAGCGTCTGCTCTGCTATTTCGTGTTCCTGCATGCTTCTTCGCAATTCAGCATTCGATCGTTCGAGTTCGGCCGTGCGCTCCGCCACGCGAATCTCAAGCCGGTCGCGGGCCTCGCGGAGAGCCTCTTCACTCTGCTTTTTCGATGAACTAACCCAGCTCGCCACCAGCGCGCACACCACGAACGCAGCGAAGTACGTGCCATCGGTCGCATTGATCGCAAACGAATGAAACGGAGGGACAAAAAAATAGTCGACGAGAACCGTGGAAGCGACCACGGCCAACAGTCCCGCGGACATTCCCCCAAACCACGCGCTTGCCATGACCGCCGGAAAAAACAAAAACAGGAATGGATACGGGAAAAGGCGCTGGAGTAACAGCGTCGCAACAAGCGCCATGGCCACGAACGATAGCGCTATCCCCCACGGCCGCACCATGGACGAGCCGATGGGAGATAGTGAGCCGCCTGTGTGTGGGGAGGGCTGGTGATTCAAGCCACGGTGCGCTGCATCAACCGCACTGCTAATGGATCCACCGCTCGTGGCTGGAGATTGATGGAAGCCGAACCTCCAGTATCCATTGGTCGTTTTCCAGTTCATAGATCCTGCAGAAGCTGCGGTTTACCAAAGCCGCGACGAATTCGGCGGCGCACCCTAACTGTTCTTCTGGCGATCCTGCCGCCGACAGAGGGCTGGTGATCGGGTCCAACACCCCGCGCTCATCGTCCAAAGGAATCAGTACATGCACGAACAGAGCCTAGCAAGCGCCAGAATACGTGTCCAATTCGTCCTTTCGATGCAAGTCATTGCTTGGGCAGAACGATCCGCGCCAAGCCGCGGCTGGTCCGGTTTTTCTTGGCGCCGTGCGAATCCGAAAAGCAACCCCAAAACACCACGCAAAGAGCATCAGGCCGTGAGGACCTGGTGTGGTGTCCCGGAAACAGCTCACAAATCTTGCCGCCGCGCAGGACGCAGCAAGCACCGCCCCTACAGCAAGCTACGAAGGCGTACTATTGGCAGTTTTTGCGGGACGCAACACTAGGAGAGCGTGCTGGCGAAGGGGGGTCTGACGGAATTCCAGCAAGAGGACAAAAAAATAGGGGGCCCACCCAGGCCCCCTTACGTAGCTGTGCCCCCAAGAGTCCGGTCTCGGCGCGACGAGACCGACCCACCCCGGGATATAGATACAGCCGGGGTTCCAATTTGCACGCAGTATGCCACTTGAAACCTATCTTTGGTTCTTACCTACCCTGCTGAAATATCGTGACTTACGGTGACCATCTCTGTTTCTCGGAAGAGTTCTGGCAGTGAGGATATCCAGTTTCTGAAAGTCCTTCTGAAGTTCACCTACATCATTTGGGAAGATCGATCAGCTACGCTCGATAAGCAAACATAATTCATACTCGGGTGGGATGTCCCCCCTGTTGCTGAGAGAGTTTTCTTAGCCGCCGAGAGCGTTGCGCAGGGCAGTGGCCAGGGCCTCGGTCCAGCGCCGGACGTCTTCTTCGCGCTCGGCTTCGACCATGACGCGGGCCAGCGGCTCGGTCCCGGAGTAGCGCAGGACGATGCGCCCTGACTTGCCCAGCGCCACTTCGGCTTCCTGGAGCAGGCGGGAGACTTCAGGCAGGGATTCCAGAGGCGGCTTGGACCGCACCGGAACGTTGACGATCTTCTGCGGAAAGATTTTCAGATCGGCGACCAACGTGTCGAGCGGCCCGGCAATGGAAACGATGGAGGCCATCTTCAGCGCCGTCAGCATGCCATCGCCGGTGGTCGCGTCGTCGAGAAACAAAATGTGGCCGGACTGCTCGCCGCCGAGATTGGCGCCAATGCGCTGCATCTCTTCCAGCACGTAGCGATCACCGACGTCCGTGCGCGCCAGCTTCAGTCCGGCCTTTTCCAGCGCGCGTTCGAGGCCCAGGTTGGCCATCGTCGTGCCGACAATAACGTCTCCCTTCAGCTGGCCCGCCGACTTCAGATAGCGGCCGGCCGCCAGAAGCACGCCGTCGCCGTCCACCAGTTTTCCCGAGGCGCTGGCAAACAGCGCGCGGTCGGCGTCGCCATCGAACGCCACACCGAGCGCGGAGCCGGATTCGAGCACCCGCTTCCGCATGATTTCCGGATGGAGCGAGCCGCAGCCCGCGTTGATGTTGCGGCCGTCAGGAGTGTTGTGGATGGCGATCACGCTCGCGCCCAGCGAGCGAAACAGTTCCGGCGCGAGTTCACTGGCCGCTCCGTTGGCGCAGTCGAGGACGATCTTCATGCCGCCCAGCCGCGCCCCCGGAACCACCGCTTGGCGCAAGCCAGCCAGATAATCGTCGTGCATTTGTTTGCCGGCGTCGCGGCACACGGCGGGCGGAGCGGGAGTTGCATTTTGCGCCGCAAGGATCAGCGTTTCGATCTGAGCTTCGATGGCATCGGGAAATTTCATTCCCGACGAGGAGATGAGTTTTACGCCGTTGTCGTGATACGGATTGTGCGACGCCGAAATGACGACCCCGGCGGCAAATCCCTCGCGGCTGACCAGCCAGGCCACGCCCGGCGTCGTCAGCACGCCGGCGGAGACGGGTTCGGCGCCCGCGGCGCTGAGTCCTCGGGCAATCCGCTCGGCGATGTGGGGTCCGGACTCGCGCGTATCGCGGCCGATCAACACCCGGGCAGGCCCGCCCTGCGCGCGCGTTTGGGAGACGACGTGCTGGCCCAGCGCGAAGCCGGTGCGCTCCAGCGTGAGGTCGTCGAGCGGATACGTTCCGGGAATCCCCCGGATGCCATCGGTGCCGAACAGTTGTTTTGCCATGCCGGAAGAGTCCTGTACCGCTCCCAAGTAAGACAGTCATCTTAGCATTCGGAGCGGCGGTCGCAGAGCTCCGGGCGGGCGGCATTCACCCCAAGCGTTACCCGCACCGCCCGGGGAAACGTCGCGCAGCGTATCCGAAGGAGCACCAGGCCGCTGGCCCGGCAAGGCCTGTGCTATGGTATGCGCATGGGCTTCGAGGAAACCAAGAGCGCCTCCAGTTCGGTGAGCGCGCGGATCATTGCGGCGGGAATCGTGATCGCCTTCTGCTACTGGGCCTCGACGGTTCTGGTGACGCTGCTGGTGGCGGTGCTGGCCGCGTATTTTCTCGATCCGGTGGTCACCGGGATGGAACGAATCCGCATTCCCCGGGCGATCGGTTCGCTGTTGGTGGTTCTGGTCGCGCTGGCGCTGCTGGCGGCGGCGGGATGGTCGCTGGTCGAGCGCGTCGATCAATTCGGCCGCGATTGGCCGAAGTACCGCGCGCCGCTGCGCGCCGCGGCCCAAGTGGTCAACAAGCGCCTGGAAAATCTCGAGGCGAACGTTTCGGAAATTACCCCGTCGCCGCGCGCCGGGGAGCGTGTCGTAACCGTCGCCGAGTCGCACCCGGTGCGCGAGGCTCTGCTCGGACGCCTGGGCTCGCTCTACACCTTCGTGTTGGCGGCGACGTTCGTGCCGTTTCTGGTCTTCTTCATGCTGGCCGCCAAGCGCCAGGTGTGGCATGCGACGATGCAGCTGTTTCCGGCCGGCGAGCGCACCCAGGTGAAGGAAACTCTGGCCGACGTCACGCAGGTGCTGCGCAGCTACGTGGTGGGCACGGCGCTGGTCGGGCTCATTCTGGTTCTCGCGAGCTGGCTGTTTTTCCTGGCCCTGGGGCTGGAGTTTCCGTTTCTGGCTGGATTGGTCTCCGGCCTGTGCAACCTCGTTCCCTATCTCGGTGTGATCCTGTCGTGGGTTCCCCCGCTGCTGATTGGGCTGGAGCAGTTCCACGGGGCCGGGCCTTTCGTCGGCATCTTCGCCATGCTGACCTTCTTCCACATCGTCACCGCCAATTTGCTGATCCCCGCGCTGGTGGGCTGGCGGGTGCGCTTGAATGCCTTGGCGCTGACGGTGTCGCTGTTGTTCTGGGGATGGCTGTGGGGGGCAGTCGGGCTGGTGCTGGCCATCCCGATTACCGCAGTTCTCAAGGTCATCTGCGACCACGTGGAGAGCTTGCAGCCCGTGGGCCGCTGGCTCAGCGCCTAGCAGGGTGCGGAAACAGACGCCTCAGGGAGCTTCGGGGGCCGAAGCCGCGACCCACAAAGCTCTGAGGGTGTTTCAGCATCCTGTTAGTGGTTGGTGGGCGGCGCGGCTTTTAGGTTTTGTCTTCGGTCCAGGTCCGGCCAAAAGCCCCACCCTTCGCACACAACGCGAAGGATGGGGCACCCGCAAAACCCTCTTCCGCGCTAAGGCCGGGCCACCCGCCGCTAGCCCTCGGCGCGCAGGCGAGCCAGCGTCTGGCGCAGCGCCTCGATGTCCCGCGATTCCTGGAACAAGCGGATGGCGGCGATTCCGGCGGCGCCGGCGCGAAGGCACGCCGCCGCGTTTTCCTCATTCACCCCGCCAATGGCAATCACCGGCAGCCGGATCGCGCGGCACACCTGTTCCAGCAGGGCCACTCCCTGGGGCTGCCCAAACGCTCGTTTGGAAGGCGTGTCAAAGATGGGGCCGAAGAAAATATAGCTGGCACCGGCGCGTTCGGCCTGGCGCGCCTGCTCGAGGCTGTGACAGGAGACGCCCACCAGAAATTCTGCCGGCGCATTTCCGCCGCGGCACCAGCGAACCACGTCGCCCAACGCCAGCGATTCGCCGCCCAGATGAACGCCCGCGGCCCCGGAGGCCAGGGCCACATCGAGCCGGTCGTTAACTATCACGCGCGGCGTATCCACGCCGGGCCCTTGCCCGGCCATGGCGACCGCGGCACGCGCCAGGGCGAGCAGTTCTCGTGCCGGCAGATCTTTCTCCCGAATCTGCACCCAGTCCGTCCCCGCGTGGAGGGCCGCCGCCATGGTCTGGCGCACGTCCGCGCCGGGGGCCGCGAGCGCTTTCCGGTCGGTGACGTAACACACCCGCGGCGTTGGGTGCGGCTTCACAATCTCCGGTTCAGGTGCGGCGGGCCACGGCGGCATGGGGGTGTCGAAACGCGTCGAGGGACATCAGCACATTCATGAATCCCAGTCCGGAAATCGTGCCGCGCAGGAAGGGATTCTTCACGAAGATTCCCAGCGCCGGATAGTGGTAGAGAAAATAGTTCTTATCCCATAGGTCGGACCACGGCACCAGAATCAGCGCCATGCCGAACAGCAGCCAGAGAAGAAGAATTGGGATACGCAGCATGAGGCTCCTCATGGTGCTAGTGATTATGGGAGATTCGGGCGAGGCTGGCAACCGGCACGTTGCGGGCAATCACGTGGCAGGGAGCCGGATTACTTCTTTTGCAGGGCGGCGATGCGGTCGGCCACATCGCGGTAGTCAATATTCATGGCATAGACTTGGCGGAAATTGTCGAGTGCCGCGGAGGCTTCGCCCGCCAGATCCAGCGCGGCGCCTAGGTCATAGCGCAGGGCCAGGATCGCTTCTTCATTCAGATTGGGTGTATCCAGGGCACGCTGATACCAGACCGAGGCAACCTTGGGTTCACCCTTGTCCATGAACGCCAGAGCCAGCAACGCCGCGCAGTTCATGGCATAGGGAAACGGTTTTCCTTGTTGCACGGCTTTCGACACCTTCTGGAATTCCCCGATGGCTTCATCCAGCAAGCCCATTTCCCGGTAGGCCACGCCGAGATTGTAGTGCGTCTCCAGGTCCTCGTCGGCATCTTCGTTCATGATGTCCAGCTCACTGCGGAATTGCTCAAAGACATCGGCGAGCACGTTGATGTCTTGGGTTCCGTTGCTGGGGACAGGTTGGGGCGCCGGGCGCGGCGGGGGAGCGGCGGGTTTGGCAGGCGCCTTCGCTTGCGGCGCCACAGGCTTGGCGGCGGGTTCCACGGCCGGTGTTTCCGGCGTCTGCATGTCCTCGATTTCCGCGGCCAGATCGCTTAAGAACTCTTCGGTGGTCGCCGGACCCGACTTGCCCTTCGTCGTAGTAGGCGCCGGGCTCAATTCCAGGACCAGATCCTCTTCTTCGGCGGGTTCGCTGGCGGACACGGATACGGGTGCGGGTGGCGGCGCGGCCACGGGCAACTCCGGCGCCGGTTCCGGCTCCTCGGCGGCTTCCTGCGTCATCGCTTCCCACTCATCCGAGAGATCCACCTCTTCACTGGCGGCGGCCGGCTGGGGTTCAGGCTTTTCCGGTATCGGCGGCACGATGGGCTTTGGCGGCGCCGGCGGTGGCGCGGCCGCTGCGGGTTCCGGCTCCATCGGAGTAAGCGGGATCTCGAATTCGGCGGGTGCGGCCGCCGACGGAGGGGCCGCGGGCGGGACCGCGGCCTGTGGCGCCAGGGTGTTCGTGGCAAAGACCGCTTCCACGGCGGGGGGTGTTTCCAGCGCTGCGGCCGGTGCGGGAGCCGCCGCAGGAGCCGCCACCGGCAAGTCGCCAGCAGTCAGCCCGGCGGCATCCTGGTATCTCTGCCGGAGTTCGGCGAAGCGCTCGGCATTCGTCGTGTCATCGCGCTCCCGGTGGATCTGTTCCAGCTGGGCCGCGAGTTCCGCGGTGCGGCGATCGTTGGAGGCGCCCAGGTAAAAGTCGAGCAGGCGTTCCAGCGTAGGCGTATGGCGCGGCGCGCGCTGCAACACATTTTCCAGAAGGTTGATGGCCTTCTGGGTGAGCCCGTAGCTGGAGAACAGATCGACATCGGTCAGGGCCTGCGCGATATAAGCCTCGGTCTCTTCGTCCAGCGCCTCGTTGGAGGATGCCGCCGGAGCCGACGGCTGGCGCGAAGCGGGCATCAAATTCGCCACCGTAAACGGTTCGGGCGCGGCCTCCGGCATGGCCGCTCCGCTCTGGCGCGCGCGCAATCCCTCGAGCCGCTGCACCAGACGGTCGTCGTCCTTATTTCGTTCAATCAACTGCTGCAGCAGTTCTTCGGCCCGGGTGTAGTTTCCGGCGGCCGCGTAAGCGTCGACGAGCTGGCTCTGAGCGGCGTTCAAATGGAACGGATCGCTGGTGCGCCCGCAAAAATCGGCCAGCATCTCCAGCGGCTCCGGATCCCCGGGAAGCTTTTCGGTGGCGCTCGAAAGCGCCTTCAGAAAATTGTCTTGCTGGCCCGCTTCGATCATGGGGTTGCAAAGTTCGCGCAGCAGTGGAAGCGTTTCGCGGGCCTCCCCGGCTTCCAGCAGCGATTCCACCACGCGGAACAACAGCGTGAATTGGGCGCTCCCTGTGGCCAACTGCTTACGGCCCAGGTCCGCGGCGTTTTCAAAGTGGCCGCATTTGACTTCGGCCTCCACGAGCAGGTTGGTAACCTCACCGCCCGCGTCGGCCTCCGGGTGCTGCGCGAGAAGGGCCGCGGCGTCTTCGTCCTTCCCGGCGGCCATGAGGATCGTGGCTTTCAGCAAGAGCGCCGCCGCATTGTCCGGCACCACATCGAGTCCCCGTTCGATGAACTTCAGCGCCTCGGCCGTCTCGCCGCGCTCGAACAGGCGCTGGGCCGATGCCACGTAGGCCTCGGCCGACTCCGTTTTCAGGCCCATGACGTTGTACAGTTCGGCCAGACGCATCTGCACGCGCGAGTTTTCCGGCTCGATCTCGATCAGGCGGCGCAGTACCTCGACCGCTTTAGGCGCCTGGTTGGCCTTGAGATGCGCCTCGGCCAGCTGCAAGAACAGGGGACGCGCCTCGCTGAGCACACCCTGCTGCACGTACAGGTCGGCGAGGTGCTCCAGCGGCTCGAGTTCGCTGGGCGCCAGCTTGGCGATCTTCTTGTAGATGGCGATGGCCTTGCTGTTGAAGCCGTCGTCCAGATAGACCTTCGCCAGTCGCTCAAAGGCGATCGCGGCCTGGTGCAAATCGCCTTGCCGGGCGTACAGGTCGCCGATGGTCATCAGCGTGGCTTGGTCCTTCGGGTCGTACTTCAGGATCTGGTGGTATTCTCCGATGGCCTGAGGGACTTTGCCCTGGTTGAGGAGCTTCAGCGCGCTTTCGATCGTTTTGCTTTTATTGAACGCCATCGGTGGTTCCGCATGCCCCATGCGAGCCGGCCCGAGCGGAGGGCTCAGGCAGGAATCGCAGATTGCAGGTTAGCATGCTTGAAAAACAGGGGTCTATGCAGTGTCCCGGCCCTGGTGACGAACGGGATAACAGTGCACCCACGGTCCCTCGCAGGGCTTCCGGGCCCCGGCGCCGGCTCGGTTGCCCGGGGGCGACCGGCTAGCGGCGGTCCAGGGCGGGGTGGCGGACGTCGCGGCCGGCGACGAAGTAGATGACGTCCTCGGCGATGTTCGTGGCGTGGTCGCCGATGCGCTCCAGATTCTTGGCCACGAGAATGAGCTCGAATGCCGGATACACGACCGAGGAGTTCTCCATCATGTAGGTGAGGAGTTCGCGAAAGATCTGGTCGCGCAAGCGGTCCACCTGATCGTCGCGCGCCAGCACGCTCTGGGCCAGGTCGAGGTCGCCGCGCACCAGCGCGTTCAGGCTGTCGCGCACCATGGCTTCGGCCAGTTCGCTCATCCGCGGCAGGTCCACATAGGGCTTCACCTGCGGATGGCGCAGGATGCGCGTCGCCGAATGCGCGATGTTGACCGCCTGGTCCCCGATGCGCTCCAGATCGCTGTTGATGCGCGAAACGGCGAGCAGAAAACGCAGGTCAACGGCCATGGGCGCTTGCAGCGCCAGCAGCCGCTGGACGCGCTCGTCAATCTCGATCTGCATTTCGTTGATGGCGTCTTCTTCGGAGAGCACGGTTGCGGCGAGGCGCTCATCGGCGTCCAGCACGGCGTGGACCGCCTGATGCACGGCCCGCTCCACCAGGCTCCCCATCCACAGCAAGCGCTGCTTGAGTTCTTCGAGATCGCGTTCGAAATGTCGTTCCATGGAACCTCAATTCTCCCCGTGCGATGGAATCGCCGCGCCGGTCATCCGAAGCGGCCGGTGATGTAGGCCTCGGTCCGTGGGTCCGACGGCGTGGTAAACAGCCGCGAGGTTTCGGCGTGCTCGATGAGTTTGCCATCCAGCATGAACGCCGTGAAGTCGCTGGCGCGCGCCGCCTGCTGCATGTTGTGCGTCACGATCACTATCGTACAGCCATCCTTGAGATGGAACAGCAACTCCTCGATCTTCGCCGTGGTCACCGGATCGAGCGCCGAACACGGCTCGTCGAGCAGCAGTACTTCGGGATCCACCGCCAGCGCGCGCGCGATGCACAACCGCTGCTGCTGCCCGCCGGAAAGCGCCAGGGCGGACTTGTGGAGCTGGTCCTTCACCTCATCCCATAACGCCGCCCGCCGCAGGCTGTGCTCGACCATGTTGTCCAGGCGTCCGGTGTAGCCGTTGATCCGCAGGCCATAGGCCACATTGTCGTAGATGGACTTGGGAAACGGATTGGGCCTCTGGAAGACCATGCCCACCCGGCGCCGCAGGCCCGCCACTTCCAGGCGGCGGATGTCCTGGCCATCGAGGAGAATTTCTCCCGTGAAGCGGCTGTGGCGGATCATCTCATTCATGCGATTGAGCGTCCGCAGAACCGTCGATTTTCCGCAGCCCGAAGGGCCGATCAGCGCGGTGATCTTGTTGGCCAGGATCGGGAGGCTCAGATCGAACACGGCTTGCTTGGAGCCGTAGAAGAAGTCCAGATGGGAAATCTGAAAGCGCACCGGCGCCTCCTTTGGTGAAACCGCGAGCGGGGAATCCATCATCCGCACCTGCGGCGCGAGTTTTGCGGCGGTAGCGCTATCCCCATAGGCGGCCGAAGACATATCAAACACTCCGTATGGCTCCCCGGCGATTCAAGATCAGCCGGCAGCCCAGATTGGCAACCAGAACCAGTGCCAGCAGCACCAGCCCGGCGGCCCACGCCTGCCGGTGCCAGTCGTCATACGGCGCGATGGCGTAAGTATAGATCATCACCGGAAGCGAGGCGATCGGCTGGCCCCAGCCCGGGCTCCAGAAACGGTTGCTGAACGCGGTGAACAGCAGCGGGGCGGTTTCTCCGGCCACGCGCGCCAGCGCCAGCAGCATGCCGGTGAGGATGCCCCCGCTCGCCGCGGGCAGCACGACCGTGGCAATCGTCCGCCACTTGCTCGCGCCCAGCGCCATGGCTCCCTCGCGCAGGTTGACGGGCACGGCCCGCAGAAATTCCTCGGTGCTGCGCACCGTCACGGGAATCACCATGATGCCCAGGGCCACGCCGCCCGCCAGCGCCGAGAAATGTTTTACCGGCAGCACCGCCAGCGAATAGGCAAAAATGCCGATGACGATGGAGGGCACGCCGTTCAGCAGGTCGGTCGTATAGCGAATCACGAAAGCAAACGTTGTCCCGCCGAATTCCGCTAGATACACGCCGGCCATCAGGCCCACCGGCAACCCCATCAGCGCGGCCAGCAGCAGAAGCTTCAGGCTGCCCACGATGGCGTTGGCCATCCCGCCGCCGGTTTCACCGACGGGCTTCGGCAGCTTCGTGAAGAAATCCCAATTGAGCGATTTCCCGCCGTGGTAGAGCAGGTAGCCGAAAATGAAAAGCAGCACGCTCACCACGGCCAATGCCGCCACGCCCGTGAGCGTGAGCATCACCGCGTTCAGCGTTTTGCGCCAGCCCAGCCGGAGCGAACTCATGCGGGACGCCCCCCTCCGCGCTCCGTGGCGGCGATCAGCAGGCGCGCCAGGCCGTTCAAAATGAACGTCAGCAGGAAGAGCACCAGCCCCAGCTCGATCAGGGCGCTCAGATAGAGATCCCCGGTGGCTTCAGTGAATTCATTAGCGATCACGGCGGCGATGGTGTACCCCGGAGCGAACAGTGAGGCGCTGATCCGGGGATCGTTGCCGATCACCATGGTCACGGCCATGGTCTCGCCCAGCGCGCGCGCCAGCGCCAGGAACACCGAGCCCATGATGCCGCTGCGCGCCCACGGCACCACCACTTGCCAGGTGGCTTCCCACCGCGTCGCGCCCAGGGCCAAGGCCGCCTCGCGCTGTTCGCGGGGCACGGTGAGCAGAACTTCCCGCGACACCGAGATGATGAAGGGAACAACCATGAGGGCCAGGATGATGCCCGCCGTCAGAAACCCCACGCCGTAATTCGGGCCCGAGAAGAACGGAAGAAACCCGAGCGCGCCCTTCAGGGCCGGCCCCAGAGTGGTGCGCATCAGCGGCACGACGATAAAGATTCCCAATAGCCCATAAATCACGCTGGGCACGGCGGCCAGCAGGTCGATCAAAAACGCCAGCGCATCGCTCACCCGGCGCGGCGCCAGTTCCGCCAGGAAAATCGCGGCGGCCAGTCCCAGCGGCACGGCAATCAGCAGCGAGACGACCGAGGTGACCAGCGTGCCGTAAATGAAGGGCGCGGCGCCGAAATTGTCGAAGATCGGATCCCAGGTCCGCGTCCAGAAAAACATCCATCCAAATTTGGCGCG
Organism: Terriglobia bacterium; assembly: GCA_020072765.1. Classification (GTDB taxonomy): domain Bacteria; phylum Acidobacteriota; class Terriglobia; order Acidiferrales; family UBA7541; genus Palsa-295. The sequence continues at coordinate 5,354 of JAIQGD010000049.1, read as the reverse complement.
AGAGAGATGGGAGTTGGCCCAGAGTTCATAGACCAGTAGCGACGTAATTAAGAGGATTCCCGCGGCGAAAATCAGGGTCAGGACGTGCGCCACCTCGTCGCCGTTGCGCAGGCGGCGAAGGAATACACGCGGCCCCGCTTCGGGCGGGACCGCGTGCGCAATCGTGGTGGTGGCCGTTGTGGACATCTACTGAATTTGCGAAATCGCCTTCAGCTCTTTTTCCACCACGGGCTTCGGCAGTTTCGCGTAGGACAGCCCCTCATTGTAATCCTGTCCCTCCTTCAGCATCCACTTCAGGAAACCCTTGATGGCGTCGCGCTTGGCCGCGTCCTGAATCTGCGCCGGAATCAGCAGCCAGGTGAAGCTCGACACGGGATAGGCCGTCGCGCCCGGAGCGTTGGTGATCGAGACGCGAAAATCTTCGGGCATCTCCTTGGCCGCACCGCTCGCTGCCGCGGTCACACCGGCGAGATCCGCCTTGACGAATTTTCCGGCGGCGTTCTGCACTTTGCCGTACGGCATGTTGTTCTGGATGGCGTAGATCAACTCGACGTATCCGATGGAACCGGGCGTCTGCTTCACCAGCCCCGCCACACCTTCATTCCCCTTCCCGCCGAGCCCCACGGGCCAGTTCACTGACGTGCCTTTGCCGACTTTGTTCTTCCAGTCGTCGCTGGCCTTGGAGAGAAAGTCGGTCCAGATGTAGGTCGTCCCGCTGCCGTCCGACCGGTGCACTACAACGATGTCGGAATTCGGCAGGCTCACGCCGGGGTTGGTCTTGGCAATCTCCGGGTCGTTCCACTTGGTAATCGTCCCCAGATAGATTCCGGCCAGCGCCTTCTGCGTGAAATTCAACTCCCCGGACACGCCCGGGATATTGTAGGTCGGCACATCCGCGCCCAGCACGGTCGGGAAGTGCAGGATCTTGAATTTGGCCTGCGCGAGTTGCTCGTCGCTCATGGGGCCGTCGGACGCGCCAAAATCCACGGTGCCGGCCACGAGCTGGCGAATCCCGCCGCCCGAGCCGATCGACTGGTAATTGATCTGCACGCCGGATTTTTGCGTGTGGTACACGTCAAACCACTTCGAGTAAATCGGATAGGGGAATGTGGCGCCCGCCGCGTTCAGGAGCAGCGGGTTCGATTGCGCTCCGGCGGTCAAGGCCAGGGCGAACAGTAGCGACACAGCTAGCAGCGTCTTTTTCATGATCCTTGGATTCTCCTCTTCCATGGTTCTCTAGAATTGTTACAGCCGTGTTACATCCCCGAGAATTCCGCATGACCCTCCCCCTCGGCCGGAAATACCAGAGGCGCGATTTCGGGGGGCGAACCGCGCCTCCGGGGTGGGTACGTCGAGGGTTTGTTGCTCCGGCGCCATCGGCCTGAGCGCCGGAACCCAGCCATTTCCTGCCCCGCGGATACTTGGGACCGCGGGGCAAGCCATTGGGCTGTAGCCTAATGGCCTCCGTTGAACCGCGGATGATCCCCATGTGAAAAATCCGTGACTACGCGCCGGCGACGGCCGCGTCTGTGATGGGGGTCTCCATCTGCTTGGCCCGGCCGTGACGCACCTCCAGGCCACGCAGCCAGAACAGAATGTCCTCGGCGATGTTCGTGGTGTGGTCGGCGATGCGCTCCAGGTGGCGGGAGGCCAGCACGAATTGGAGATTGGGAGCGACGTGGGTGGAATCGGTCGCGAGGGTGGCCAGCAGCGCGTCGAAGATCCGGTCGCGGAACTGGTCGACGGCGTCGTCGCTTTCCAGCACCTGGATGGCGAGATCCACGTTGCGATAGATCAGCGCCCCCAGGCACTTCGAAACCATGGCGCGGACCGCCGCCGCCATCGGTTCAATCTCGGCCGGAGTCTCCACGTCGCCCATGGCCGCCAGCGAGATGGCGCGCTGGCTGAGGCTCACCGCCAGATCTCCCATGCGCTCCAGGTCGTTATTGATCTTCAGCGCCGAGACCACCAGCCGAATCTCCGCATCCAGCAGATCGGCCTGGCGCAACGTGCGAATGGCGAGTTCGTCGATCACGATCTCCATTTCATTCACCCGCGGCTCGGTGAGGAACACCTCGCTGGCCAGCCGCTCGTTTCGCTCCAGCACGGCGGTGAGCGCGCGGTTGACCGACGACTCCACGGTGCGCGCCTGCGCGACCAAATGGTTCACGAGCAGGTTCTGAAGAAATACTTCCGCGTTCGCTGTCTTGGTTCCCACGGTCGTTGCCTCCGGGGCGGCTTGAGGAATCCGTTCCTGGGCGCCCGCTTGTACAGTGCCCCCGGAGCTTTGCCAGCGGATGATCTGCACGTGAATGTTCGAAGACAGCGAAACAGGTCAACGGGCCAGGGGAATGGAGAAGGAAAACGCCGAGCCGTGGCCCACTTCGCTTTCCACCCACAGGCGGCCGCCGTGCGTCTCGACGATATGCTTGGCGATCGACAGCCCCAGCCCCGTGCCGCCGGCCTCGCGCGAGCGCGCCGCGTCCACGCGGTAGAAGCGTTCGAAAATTCTTTCCTGGTCCGCCAGCGGAATGCCGATCCCGGTATCCGCGACGGTCAGGATGACTTCGTGTTCTCCCGCCGTGGCGCTCACGCGAATGCGCCCGCCTTCCGGGGTGTACTGGATGGCGTTGTCCAGCAGGTTTTGCAGAACCTCGCGCAGCAGCAGGGCGTCTCCGAGCACCGCGGGCAATCCCGCCGGCACGTCAATCTCCAGAACGATCTGCTTGCGGCTGGCCTTGAGCAGCGTGACTTCCGCGCAGCGCTCCACCAACTCCAGCACGCCGACGGCGGAAAACTGCACTTCGAGCTTGCCCGCCTCGATCCGCGCCAGTTTGAGCAAATCATCGGTCAGGCGCGCCAGCCGCGCCGCGTGCTCACGGATGATTTCCAGAAACCGCCGGTTGCTCCGGGGATCTTCCAGGGCTCCCCCCAGCAGCGTTTCGGCGAAGCCCTGGATGGCCGTCAGCGGCGTCTTGAATTCGTGCGAGACGTTGGCAACGAAATCCTGCCGGACCCGCTCCAGCCGCCGGAGTTCGCTGACGTCGTGCAGCACCACCACGGCGCCGGCCGGCTTCCCGGCGGCGCCGGCCGGTGCCGCCGCTTCCAGCGCTTGCACCGGCGCGGCCGTGACCGCGAAGCTCCGCGGGTGAACGATGCCGAGGGCGATGTCGTTCTGCAGCCCTTCCTCGCCGGCCAGCGCCCGCCGAATCAATTCCAGCAGGTCGGTATGGCGGACCACTTCGATGACCGGACGTCCCTCGATGGCGGCCGGATCGAGGCTCAGGATTTCGGAAAAGGCGCGATTGGAAAAAACGATCTTCTGCCCGGCGTCAATCACCGCGACGCCTTCCACCATGCTGCGCAAAATGGCGCTCGACCGGTTGCGCTCGCCGCTGAGCGACCGAATCGTGCCGTCCAGCCGGCGCGCCGTCTCGTTCAGCGTATCGGCCAGCTCGGCCAGTTCGTCGCGGGCCCGCTCCCCCGGTAAGGGACGAAAATCCCCCTCGGCCACCCGCCGGGAAAAATCCTTCAGCCGCTCGATGCGCGCGGCGAACGCCCGGAAATAGACCAGCGATGCCCCGCCGCCCAGCAGCAGCATCACCAACGACGCGCCAAACAGCCGGCGCCGGAGTTCGGCCAGCGAAAGATCAATTTGCGCCAGCGGCAGCGCCATGCGGATCACCACCGGCGGGCCGGCGCTGGGCTGATAGCGCACCGCGCGGTAGACCAGGTCGCGGCCCAGCGTGGCGCTGTGGCGCACCGATTGTCCTGCGCCGGAGGAAAACGCCTGCACGATTTCCGGGCGTTGCGCATGATTTTCCATGGTTTCCGGATCGTGGGCCGAATCCGCCAGCACGCGGCCCGCGTGATCGATCACCGTCACCCGCGCCCCGCTCGCCGCCAGCCATTCCGCCCACGCGCGCAGCGTGGCCAGATCGTCCAGATGCGGCGGGCGCGCTTGCGCCAGATTGGTGAGGGAGGCGAGCGTGTCGTTGGCCGCCCGCAGGTAATCTCGCCGCAGGACGCGCGCGAGGTAGAAGTCCACGGCCAGCAAGACCCCCAGCAGCAGGGCGACGTAGGTCAGCCCCAGCTTCCAGAAGAGTCTAGCTCGCACGGGTTTCGAAGATGTAGCCGGCGCCGCGAATCGTCTTCATGTACGCCGGATGTTGAGGATCGGATTCAATCTTCTCGCGCAGCCGCCGCACGTAGACGTCCACGCTGCGCGGGGTGACAAAGCGGTCGGTTCCCCACACGCCATCGAGCAATTGGTCGCGCGTGAAGACGCGGTTCGGACGCGCCGCCAGAAAATACAGCAGCCGGAATTCCAGCGTGCTCATCGGCACGGGCTTCCCGCCCCGCGTGACCCGGTACGCCGCGGGATCGATCCGCAGCGCGCCGATTTCGATGGGTTTCTCGGAGGCCGCCGCCGGCGGCTCGGTGCGCCGCAGAAGCGCTTTCACGCGCGCCACCAGCTCGCGCGGGCTGAACGGCTTGGTCACGTAGTCGTCGGCGCCCAGCTCCAGCCCCACCACGCGGTCCGCCTCTTCGCCCTTGGCCGTCAGAATCAGGATCGGCAGCCGATTCAAGCCCGCGTCCTTGCGCACTTCCTTGCAAATGTCCAGGCCGGAAAGTTTCGGCAGCATCAGGTCCAGAACCAGAAGGTCGGGAGGCGCCTTGCGAATCTGCGCCAGGCCCGTCGCGCCGTCCGAGCTCGCGGTCACCTGGAAGCCGTCCTTCTCGAGGTTGTAGCGCACGAGTTCAACAATGTCCTTGTCGTCTTCGATTACCTGGATGCGCTTCATCGTTTTTCTTTGTGGGCAGCGTCTTCAACATACGGGAAAAGCAGCCGGATGCGCAAGCGCGAGATCATCCAGCCCCGCAGTTTTAACCTGTTTGTAACATCGTTCCACATCGGCTCGGGCCGTCGCCTGTGAAACAGTTTCCGCCGCGTATTTCCGCCAGCCCTCCATGCGGATCAATGCTGGCGCGGGCGAATGCCGATAGTTCTGGCAGGGGGGTAATGCGATGGCCGCTCCATTCAGAAGATTGCTGGATCCCGGGCGTCGCAGTTTCGAATCCCGGGATTTTGAGGGGGGGCTGCGGCGGAAGATCGTGGGGCAGGACGAGGCGGTGCAGGCGGTGGTGGACCTGTACCAGGTGTTCCGCGCGGGGCTGAACTCGCCGGGGCGGCCGGTGGGGAACCTGCTGTTTTTGGGTCCGACCGGAGCGGGGAAGACGCGGGTGGTGGAGGCGACGGCGGAGGTGTTGTTCGGAGACCCGCGGGCGGTGATCAAGGTGGACTGCGCGGAGTTTCAGCACTCGCACGAGATCGCCAAGCTGATCGGGTCGCC
>JAIQGD010000139.1 GCA_020072765.1 Terriglobia bacterium | reverse complement strand
CATCCCTGAGGAATGCCCCGCTCCATTTTTTCTCCAAGGCGTCTTCGATGGAAGAGCCCGGATCAGTTCCGCGCATGAACGACTGTGGAACTTTCTCCCCGCGAGCCGTCGCGCCGGAATTGCCGTCGCGCTTCTCTCGCCGCCTTCATCTATAAAGGCGGGCACAAATGAAGTCAAGAAGAAAAAGCCGGCGCGGAATTCGCTGTGAAACACTTTTCGCGCTTGCGGTGCCGCGCAACGCTTTTTTTCAGCGCGAAGAACCCGCCGCGCGATATTCCGGCTCGCGCGGCGCGTTGCGAAGGCGTGCCGCGAGAACTTTCTCGCGCCGTTTCAGCGGCCGGCGCCGACAGCGCTCTGATAGTAACCATCCCGCGCCGTGATATGGAGGCCCGGACGCCGGACGCGGACCTCAATCGTGTGATAGTCTTGGTCGGTGTGGATGTCCTGCGGCGAGAAGGTGAGCGTATATTGATTGCGCGCCTGCTCGGTAAGGTCGGAATAGAGGCGTTCGAGGTCGCGCTGCTTCGCTCCGAAGAACGTGTCGCCGCCGGTGCTCGTCGCGTATTTTTCGAGCTGGGAGGCGCCTTTCTGGAGCAGCGAGCGGCCGATGGGCACCGAGCGGGTGATGGAGATGGAATACACCGAAACATCGGCGGCCAGCAGAGCGCGCAGCGTTTCCTCGAAGCTGTGCACGTTGTGCGACGAATTGGTCCCGTCGGAAATCAGGAACACGATCTTGCGGCGGTCGCGCCCGCGCGCCCGGAGCATTTCGGAGGCGGCGAAAATGGCATCGTGCAGCGCGTCGGTGCTCACCGACCGTTTCGAACCGTGCGGCGGAATACCGGTGGCCGTGGGCACGGGCTTTCCGTTGATGGAAGGCCCAATCGTTGTCGGATCAATGATGGTTTGCGTGGTGCGCGAGCCGAGTTCGAGGCGCTTGAGCTGCGTGAACAGCCGGTCGTTATTCGGCGAAAAATCGGCGACAGTGTTGGGAAACTGCGCGTAGGTGACCAGAGCCACTTCGTCGGCCGGGCCAAAGCCCGCCGCGATGGCGCCGAGGCTCTTCTGAACCTGGCCAACGGCCCGGTCGGGAAGATCGTTATCCACCAGAACGACCGCGGACAGCGGAACGGGATCCGAGGAGAAGCTGGAAATGCGTTGCTCGACTCCATCGCACAAGACGCGGAACTCCGCCTGCTGGAGATCGCCGACCAGGCGTCCGCTGCTGTCCTTCACGGTGACCGGCACGATGACGCTCTCGGTGCGGACGACCAGGCGCGGGGGCTTTTGGTTCTGCGGAGGAGCGTTCTTTTCGCCGGCACCCGCCGGAGCGGAAGGTTGCTGGGCTTGCGACCGTCCTCCCGCTAGAATGCCTAGGAGCAGAACCATGCCCACCAGGAAAACTTTTCGCCTCATCGGAGCATCTCGTTTCTGGCCCGCAGGCAGCGCCCGGGATTTTTCCTTCTTTCCCGGACCGTGGCAATTCGGCCGAACATCCAGTGGCGCATCTGGCGCATCGTACCAGTCAGAACACTTCCCGGAGGGAATTATACAATGCGGTTGACCACCATCGTGGCGGGTATTATCACCCTGGCTTTGGGCGGATTGCCGGCCGCCAACGCCATCGCTTCGCGCGCAGCCGCCGCACCCGCGGCGGCGCGGCAGGCCGCGGGACCGGGACCGATCGGGTCTCGCGCCGACGAACCCTCCCCTGCCGCGACGCCCCAGGCGGATTCGCTGCCCCAAGCAAGTCAATCCCTGCAGGTCCAAACCACGGTGGTCAACGTCTTCGCCACCATCCGCGACAAGCACGGAGCCATTCTGGGCGACCTGACCAAGGACGATTTCAAAATCTACGAGGACGGCGTGGAGCAGAAAGTCACCTACTTCACCAAGGAAGTGAACATGCCCATCACGCTGGCCATCCTGATGGACACCAGCGGGAGCATGTACCGCATTCTGAGCGCCGAACAGGATTCGGCCTCCCGATTCGTAAAAGAAGTGATGCGGAAACGGGACGAAGCGGTGGTCATGAGCTTTGACACCGACGTGAACCTGCTGGCGGACTTCACCGAAGACCCGGCCGTGCTCAGCCGCGCCATCCATCACGCGGAAATCAATGTCGACGCGTCAGGTATCGGCGGAACGGCGGGAACCGTCGCGCAGAAGGGCGGAGGAACCAATCTGTATGATGCGGTCTATCTGGCCTGCCACGACAAGCTCGGAGGCGAAGCGGGGCGCAAGGCCATTGTCGTCCTCACGGACGCGGAAGACACCGGCAGCAAGATGAGCCTGGGCGACGCCATCGAGGCGGCGCAGCGGGCCAATGCCGTGATTCACGTGCTGTTGATTCGCGACTTCGGAGCCAGCGACGGAAGCGGCCCCGGGGTGGCCTCCAAAATGGCCTCGGAAACCGGCGGGCGCGTGATCAACGTGCACAATGAGAACTCGCTGGAGAAAGCCTTCGACGTCATTTCCGAAGAGCTGCGCGCGCAATATGTGCTCGGCTACTACCCGGTCAACGCGGCGCGCGATGGCCGGTTCCGCAGGATCAAGGTTGAAGTCGCGCGCTCCGATGCCCGCGTCCTCGCGCTCAAGGGCTACTACGCATCCACACCATAGCCAAAGCGCCGTCCACGCCATCCCCTGAAAAACGAATTTGTTTTGGCCGCGTCCTGCGGGAGCCCGTCTGCACGGAACGCTTCTACCGGGCAGGTCCCGCGCCGGCGGGCTGGGCAATGGCGTAGTAGCCTTTGCGCGTGCGGACGGTCAGACCTTTGCGGCTGGTCTGCACATCCACCCGGCGGTAGCGGCCGTCCGAGGGCGGGATGGCGGGTGCGTAGGCGATGAAATACTGGCTGCGGAGTTCGGTCCCGATTTGATCGAAGGACTGCGCGAGATCGTCCACTCCATACGGGAAGAAGGCGTGGCCGCCGGTCTGGTCGGCAAACTGCTGGAGCACTTTATCCTTCGGCTCCATGTGATATTTGCTGGGCTTGCCGGGGGTGTCGATGGCCAGCCAATCCGTATTGGTGCTGATGCCATAGATGGCGGCCTCGGAACGAATCGAGGCGTCAATGGCATCGCTCAGGGCGCGGCCGCTGGAGTTGTCGTCGCCGTCGGTGAACACCACGATCACGCGGCGCACATCGGAATCTTCGCCCTTGGGCACCGGCGAATGAGACAGCTTTTCGGAAGCCATGCAGATGGCGTCGTTGAGGGCCGTGCCGCCTCCGGCGCGCTGGTCCTGAATGGCGTTCTGCAGCAGGGCGAAATTGTCGGTGTAGTCCTGGATGAACTGCGGCTCGTTGTCGAAGGTCATCAGGAATGCCAGGTCCTTGTTGCGCCGGACCACCTTGCCGAGAAAGTCGATGGCCGCGTCCTTTTCGAATTGCAGGCGCTGGCGGATGCTGTTGGAGGTATCGAGCAGGAGCGCGATGCGCAGCGGCAGGTCGGTCTGGCCCGCGAAAAAGCGGATGGTCTGCGGTTGTCCATCCTCGAGAACCTTGAAATCGGTCTTGTCGAGATCGGTAATGAAGTTGCGGTGGTGATCCAGCACGGTGACAACCAGTTTCACGTAGCCGGTGGTCACGCGCAGCGTCGCCTGCCCTGGCGGCACCAGCGGCGGTTGCGGGTTTTGAGGCGCTGGCGCCGACGGCGCGGCGGCAGCAGGTGGGGGTGCTCCGGGCGGCGCGGACTGCTGCGCGCGCACCCATCCGCCGGAAACCGCGAGCAGCACAACAAGCCCGAAGAACGCGACCCTCCGCTTTGCGTCAAGGCGTTTCATGAAGGGATTATAGGAACTCCCCGAGCGCAGCGTCAATCAAAGCCGGATCGGTCTTCGT
>JAIQGD010000138.1 GCA_020072765.1 Terriglobia bacterium | reverse complement strand
GGAGCGTATTTTATTTCAAAGGAAAGGCTCTTGAATGCGATAGATTTGACTTCGCCATATTCCGCTCGAAGCTTGGCCTTGCCTTCGCCCACGAGGAATGCCGCTAACGACGGCGCAAGTAGTTCCTCGAACTCGATATCTAGAGTCGCGACGCAAGTAGTCTCCTCGGCCTTAACCAGCGGGCGAATGCCACCCATCGTGACTTGCTTGGTCGACTCTAGCACTTTCATCAAGGAGCTATAAAATGCGTCAATTATCGGTGAACCGGCACGAGCTTGAATCTGAATTCTTCGAGGATCGATTATCAGGCTAAGAATGTTGAATGTCTTTCCAGCATTCTCAAACGCGCCGTTAGTAAAGCCCAGCTGCACTCCAAGGAAGTCGGGCTGCACGGTCGAGAACTGAAATGCTTCTTTAACGACCTTAATACATTGACTAAGCCGCAGATCTGATAATGGAATAGTATCTGCCGGGAAGATTCTTATCTGCGTGACTGTAAGGTCAACTAGATCTCTCATTTCACCCTCGGACTCAGCTTCTTATTTTGAACGATCGCGCGGGCGCTCATCTCTAGCGCGTTGCCAAGACTTCCAATACCCCCAACTTCAAGGAATGCGTCCTTAAAGACGCTCAACGCCTAAGTCGAGACCTCCTGTGTCATCGTATGAGTGTCGTAGATCACAGGGCCGCCAGTCACCGTTGCAGCCGCCACGTTGGTCCCGTAATAGCTCGCTTGAGTGGGAGATGAAACTACTCTGTTCATGTAACTCTGTAGTTTCCCCACTTGCCACTGAAGTTGTTCAACCCGGTCTATGACTTGCTGTAGCCTGTCGGCGGACTCATCGCGCACAGCGCCTGCCGAAAGTAAATGAACGATGTATTGGTTAAGGCTCACACCGTGCAGTTGCGCCCTGTCGGCCAGCATCCCGTGCAGGGATGTCGGTACTCGGACAAGAATACGTCCGCTATGGTCCCCGGGCTCTGATGGTTTGGGGATCGGTAGTCCTTGCTGAAACGCCACCCTAAGCCATTCGGCCTTTGCATTCTGTGCGCGCTCGTAGGCTTCAGCCACTGTGGACCCTGCTGCGGAGCATCCCGGGAGGTCAAGAAACTCAGCGACGAACTCGTTGTCAGCAAGATCAAATTGGATTTTGACTGGGTAACTCAGTTTGTTGACTGCCTCGAGTGAGTCGTAGGTCATAATTCATCTCCAGATGGATGGGAAGCGCCGGCGACGGCCCTTAAGGCCTGGATCATTTGCTTCGCCTGACTTTGATCGCGATTGGAGACGCGATCTGTACTCCGACGAGAACCGTGGGGACGATAGAGATTCCTGGGGTATTGAAAGATAGGGTCCCCTTTAAGCTTTGTGTGATAATACATCCAGTGGTTCGGGTCCGTTGTTTCCTCGAATGTGAAGCCGAGTGACTCCAAAGCTTCCTTGATCGCATCGAAGTCTCCCTGCCGAACGGTGGCGACCGCATCCTTGAACCGACGCTCCCAAGTCTGCTCTTCGGACACCCTTGATCTCCTCAACCATCGGGGTCGCCTGGCCCACTAGACGCATGATATCATATGCGATATCGAATACGAAGCCCCCTCGTGAAGGACCGCCTCAAAGATTAACCTTCTTTGTGGCGAAGATTTAGCGAACTTGTGGAAGACACCCGCATGGTCACGATGAGCAGGGTGTGGGAAAACGAGTGCATCGTCATTCTGAGCGCGTTTTGTGCGCGAAGAATCTCTCCTTTCCTTGCGCTCGAACCAAGAGTGATTCTTCGCTCCGCTCAGAATGACGGTCAGGGCCACCGTCCACTGGAGAGGCGAGGGTCCCTCTTGCCGGAGTGTTTGTGGGCGAAGGCGGGGCTCGTCCATGCCGAAGAAAAGAAGGGGTGCCCGGTCCGACTTCGTCGGACCGGCCGCTACAAAGGCTACTGCGGATTTCCCGTGCGCGCTGACATGCCTGCTGTCGACTGTCAGCTGACAACGGCGGGCGCAGCGAGCAGCGCCCCTACGAGAGCACCAGGAACGCCCGCCTTCCCGGTCAGAGAACGACCGGGTCCGATTTCCGGACTCCGGTGGAGCCCGTCGGACTCCCGAAACCGGAGACGCACACATCGCGGAAGGCGGCCGCTACAAATGCAAATTCAACTGAAGGGGCTGTGGACTGTCGGCTGTCGGCTGTTAACTAACGGCACCGCGCGCGGGCTCGCTGTTGTAGGATGCGACCGGTCTGAAGTGTGCAAAGCGGATAACTTTACGCAAAAGGGGTGTGAATATGGAGCAGCGTGCGAGCAGAGTCAATCCTTCGGAAGAAACCATCAAGATTGGTCCACTGGGGATCCGGTTCCTGCTCACGGGGGATGATTCCAACGGCAAGGCTTCCGTGTTCGAGGTACGCGTTCCCGCCGGGGAGAAGTTGGCGGCGCCGGCGCACAAGAACGACGCCTACGAGGAGATCCTCTACGGCATCGAGGGCGTGCTGACCTGGACGGTGGACGGCATGCCCATCGAGGTGGGTCCTGGGCAGGCGCTGTGCATCCCGCGAGGCGCGGTGCACCGCTTCGACAATTTCGGCAGCGCGGATGCGAAACAGCTCGCCGTCATAACCCCGGCGATCATGGGCCCGGCGTATTTCCGCGAAGCGGCCGAAGTAATCGGCGCCGCCGGCGGCGGGCCGCCGGATCGCGCAAAGATGATGGATGTCTTCCGGCGTCATGGCATGACGATGGCCGCGCCGCCGCCGGCGAAGTAGCGGGCGGCTTGGCTTGGCCGCGGCGATGGTTTGGTTCGGAGCCGAGGCAAGCCTCGGCGCGGAAAAGCGGCGGCAAGCCGCCGCACTCCATAAGGAGTTCCAATATTCAGGCGGATTGAAGTAGGGCGCCACTGCGGATTCCCGGTACGCGGCGAAGTTCCTGCTGTCGACTGTTAACTAACGGCGCCGCGCGCGGGCTTGGTGAGTTCCTTCGCAAGGTAAATGATCTGGCCGGTGTGATGGAAGAGGTGGGCGGTCATGCGCTGGAAGACGGCGAAGCGGCTGAGGAGGCGGGGTTCGTTGGGGAGGGCGTAGGGGGCGAACCAGTCGGCGGGGGCCTGGGCGCGGATGGTGGAGCCGGTCATGGCGATGGCGCGGTCGAAATCGGCGAGGAGCTGGTCCTTGGGAATTTGCGCGGTTTCGTTGAATTCGCGGGGGCGGTTGCGGACGTAGCCGGTGCCGGCGATGTGCGCGCCGATATAGTGGTTCAGGTTGCCGGTGAGGTGCAGGAGCAGGTGTCCGACGGTGTTGCCGTAGGGATAGGGGCGCGTCCAGAGCTGCGCGGTGGAAAGCGGGGCGAGCAATTCGTGGATGCGGTCGCGAACTTCCTCGCAGTAAGCGGCGATGGCGGCAAGTTCCGGCATGGACGTCTCCTCCCGGGGCGGGATGTGCCGAGTATAGCAGCGGAGGAGGGAGCGGGTCGCCGAACAGGGTGCTGAAAAAGAAGGGGTCACTCGGGGGCGTAGCCGCGCGGATGTTTCTGGCGCCAGGCCCACTGGGAGCGAAGGATGGAGGGCAGATCGGACATCGTGGGTTGCCAGCCCAGCACGGTGCGCGCGCGGGTTGCGTCGGCCACCAATTTGGCTGGATCGCCGGGGCGCGGCCCTTCGACGCGGATGGGAATGGGGCGGCCGGTCACTTGGCGGGCGCATTCGATCACTTCCAGGACGGAGTAGCCATGTCCGGTGCCGAGATTGAGGAAATCGGAGGCGCCTCCGTTGCGGAGATAGTCGAGGGCGTTGATGTGCGCTTCGGCCAGGTCGGCCACGTGCACGTAATCGCGGATGGGCGTTCCGTCGGGGGTCGGATAGTTGTTGCCGAAGACGGCGACGTCGGGCGTCTCGCCCCGCGCCGCTGTCAGTGGCGCCGGCCGCGTTGAAGTAGCGGAGGGCGACGAATTTCAAGCCGTAGGCGTGGTCGTAGGCATCGAGCAGGCGCTCCATGGCCAGCTTCGACCAGCCGTAGGGATTTTGCGGCCACTGCGGGGATTGCTCGGGAATGGGAATTGTTTCCGGTTCGCCGTAGGTGGCGCAGGTGGAGGAAAAGACCATGCGGCGGACGCCCGCGTGCAGCAAGGCGCCCACGAAGGCGACTCCCTGCTCGACGTTGTTCTCGAAATATTTCGCCGGCTCGGAGACCGACTCGCCCACGTAGGCCAGGGCGGCAAAATGGACGCAGGCCTCGATCGGGTGTTCGGCGGCAATGCGGGCCACCAGCGCGCGATCACCCACGCGGCCGTGGTAAAAGGGGACGCTGGGATCCAGGACGGAGCGATGTCCGCGGGCCAGATCATCGAGCACCACGACGCGCTCGCCCTTGGCCAGCAGGCGCTCGACGGTCACGCTGCCAATGTAGCCGGCGCCTCCTGTCACCAGAATGGTCATCGCGGTTGGTTCCCCAGAGTATTTGGCCGGAAGAACTTGCTGCCGCGGGTTCTCCTGCAGGACCCGCCGAGGCTGCCGATTATAGCCGAAGATGCGGATCGGCGTGTCCGGTGAAATTGGAAGGAGGCGGGGCGATGAACGTGAGCGTGAATGCGGGGATGGTGACCACGGCGTTTGAACTGCCGGGATACCACGTGGTGAAAACGCTGGGGCTGGTGCGCGGGATCCGCGTGCGATCGCGGAGCATTCTGGGGACGATCGGGGCGTCGCTGCAGACGATCGTGGGCGGGAACATCACGCTGTTCGAAACCATGTGCGAGCAGACGCGCGAGCAGGCGCTCGATCTGATGATGGAACACGCGCTCGAGCGCGGGGCCAACGCCGTCATCGGGGTGCGCTACGACGCGACCGACGTGATGCAGGGCGTCACCGAAGTGATCGCCTACGGCACGGCGGTGCAGGTCGAGCGGATGGGATAAGGCAGCGCGATGGCGCCGGGGCGGGGCGGGAGTTAGAATGGCCGGGCAAATTGCGCGACGGGAGGCAGGTATGAAGAGGATGCTCACGACGGGGGTGGCGGTGGCGGTGCTGAGTTTGCTGGCGGCCGGGTTTGCCGTGTGGGCCGACGGGCCGAAGACGGAAACGATTCAGTTTCCGGTGGGCACGGAGACGGCCAGCGGCTTTGTGGCCGCGCCGGCGAAGCCGGGGCGTTATCCGGCGCTGATCGTCATCCACGAATGGTGGGGGCTGACCGACTGGGTGAAAGAGCAGACGCAGAAGCTCTCGGAGCAGGGATACGTGGCGCTGGCGGTGGACCTGTACCGCGGGAAAGTGGCGGCCGATCCGGAGGAAGCGCACGAGTTGATGCGCGGGTTGCCGCAGGATCGCGCGGTGAGCGAACTCAAGGCCGCGTTCGCCTACCTGGGCACGCGGAAGGACGTGGACCGCGAGCGCATCGGGACGGTGGGATGGTGCATGGGCGGCGGGTACGCGCTGCAGCTGGCGATTCACGAACAGCGCCTGGCGGCGTGCGTGGTGAATTACGGCGCGCTGCCCACCGATCCGAACGACCTGCAACAGATTGCCGCGCCAATCCTCGGCAATTTCGGCGCGGACGACCGGGGGATCACGCCCGCGGACGTGCACGCGTTTGAAAAGAAGATGAAGGACCTCAACCGGCTGGTGGACGTGAAAATCTACGACGGCGCCGGGCATGCCTTCGAAAATTCCACCAACAAGACGGGCTACCGACCCGAAGCCGCCGGGGATGCCTGGACGCGCACGGTGACGTTCCTGAACAAGCGCCTCAAGTAAGATTCCCCGCGCGATGGAGTGCGGCGGCTTGCCGCCGCTTGGCGAGGCGGTAAGATCCGCCGAGGCTGTTCACGGCGAAGCAAGCTTCACCGGTTGAAAGCGGGAGCAAGCTCCCGCACTCCAATGACCTTCCCGAAACGCCTGAATGTTTCAAGGAATTTCTGAGTCGCCGCGCCAGTGTTGCGTCCCGGAAATGGCTTGCAGATCTCGCAGCCGGGCAGGGCGCAGCAAGCAGCGCCCCTACGGCGGATTGTCAGCCGCGAACTACCGGCAGCTGTTAATGGACGCAAGGCTAGGTTTGCCGGCGCGCGCGCCACTTGCGGCGGGCGGATTCGATGGCGCGCCGGATTCCCGCCTGGAATTGCTCCGGAGAAAAATTGTCCGCGACGGTTTTTTGCGCCGCGCGTCCCATGCGCGCGGCCAACTCCGCGTCGTCGAGCAGGCGCAGGGCGCAGGCGCGCAATTCGGAGGGATCGTCGGAGAGGAATCCGCTGGCGCCGTGCACGACCGGCGAAGTGGGATGGCGGTTTCCCAGCACCGGCAGGCCCGCGGCCATGGCTTCCAGCGTGGCCATGTTGTAGCCATCCTCCAGATGCGGGTCGGCGGTGTGGACGAAGAAGCGGTGGCGGCTGAGAATCTGCTTCAGGCTGGCCCAGTCTTGAGCGGGCTCGACGCCGGGCATTTCATCGTTGCGGCCGACGAGCGTGACGGGAAGGCCGGCGAAGGCCGCTTGGTGGAAATCCCAGAGCAGGGTGCGCGCTTTGCGGCGGATGTCGTTGGCGATGCGCAGGCCGCACGCCAGATCGCCGCGGTGCGGGAGATAGTCGGCCGGGTCCGCTGCGAGCGGAACGATATCGTCCTCGAGCCCCCAGGAGCGCCCCTTGAGTCGCGAGACCGCCATGGCATGCGCGCCGATGAGTTCGAGGTACTCCGCGACCGCGTGGCGGAGTTCGGCGGGCGAAGTGACTGAGCCCTGTTCGAGCGCAATGCCTTCCAGCGTTCCGTGGACGACGAACAGCCGCGGGGCCGCGAGGGATTTGGAGTCGAGCAGGTCGGTCAAATTGTGGGCGATGATGCAGTCGTAGGATTGGTTGGCGGCGCGCAGCTGGTCGATGCGCACCAGGCGCGCGTGGGGCGGCAGGGGCCGCATGGCTTCATCCCAACCTTCGGTGTGGCGGCCCTTCAGGCCGACGACGACGTCCATCGGGTGACCGAGCCAGCGCAACTGATAGACCCACGCCTCGTGACAATCGAACACCAACAGGCGGCCCGGAGCGGATGGGCTTTCACCGCCATTATTCGGCGCGCGGAAAGACACAGTACTCGCGTTTCTGGAAGGGGGGAATCTGGATGGTTCAGGGCTGCGGCGAAGGAATCGAGCCGAACCGAACTAACTATACCAAGAAGGCGCCGCCGTGGCGAGGGGCAATGCCGGGGTAGCGGAAGTAGGGTAGGTGGCGTGCAATTCGGTTACGTTTTTACCCCGGCGCATCGGCGGGGGTGGGAATGAGCATCGATTGTCACACGGTAAGTGATAGAAAGTTCGTAGGTTAGTGTATTTCGGCGACTGGTCCAGAAACTGCACTCTCTTTAGGTCAGCGAGTGCTGGATTGCCTGGAGCTACCGTGGCGCGGCAAGAAATGGCGGCGCGCGGGATCTCCAGAAAGGGAGTGGCCAGGCGCATGAAAAAGCTAATCAGCCCA
Organism: Terriglobia bacterium; assembly: GCA_020072765.1. Taxonomy (GTDB): domain Bacteria; phylum Acidobacteriota; class Terriglobia; order Acidiferrales; family UBA7541; genus Palsa-295. The sequence goes on along the minus strand of JAIQGD010000138.1, from coordinate 1,016 downwards.
AGGGACGAATCGCCCCGGCGAAGGGAACGGCGCCAAGCCGGTTTTTCGCTGGTGGAGTTGATGATCGTGGTGGTGATTCTGCTGATTACTTCAGCCATCGCCGTCCCCAATTACATGCGCATGAGGCACACCTCCCGACTCCGGGGAGCATCCAGCGATTTTTCCGGAATTATCCAGACAGCGAGAATCCGCGCGGTGCAGGATGGCAAGTTCTACTCGCTGCGATGGTCCGGCAGCACCGCCTTCGTGGACCTGAATGGAAACCTCGCATTTGACACTATCGAACCATCGGTCACGCTGCCCTCGGAAGTGACGACGGTGGCCGCGACCAGCGCCCCGGCGACCGCCAATCTGTACGGCCAGTTCTTGCCTGCCGGCTCAACGATTGGTCCGTCCCCGAATATGGCGTACGACGGAACCACTACGCCCATCACCATGAGTTCCCGAGGGATTCCCTGCAAAACGCAGACGGCCACGGGTGGAACTGTTTGTGAAAGCGGAGGAGGCGCGATCCCGTTCTGGGTGTTTTTCAAGAATACGGTCTCCGGAGAGCAGGAAGCGGTGACCGTAAGCCCGGCAGGCCGCATTCGGAAATGGTACTACGGCGGAGGAGCTTGGAATGCGCTTTGATACCGAGGATGCCATGAGAATCGTTTTGCAACGCAAGATCGGGCGGGATGGGCAACGAGGAACGACGCTGATCGAACTGATGATGGCCATGCTGGTATTGGCGATCGGATTTGGGGGCGTGACGACGCTGCTGGTGACGGCGATGGCGTCGAATAACCGGGCCAGCCGGGATACGACGTCGACGCTGCTGGCGCAGAAGGTGATCGAGGAAATCAGCTCCCAAAATGTAAATGTGTTCACGGCGGTCAAGGTCACCGATTGCTCGGGAACCCAATTGACGTTTGCGACCGCCGCCGGCGCGACGGGGACGGGAACGGGGGCCAAGCTGAAGTCGGACGGAACCATCGACTTCACGCAATCGTTCGCCGCGATCCCCTCGGGCTACG
>JAIQGD010000137.1 GCA_020072765.1 Terriglobia bacterium | reverse complement strand
CCGTCAGGAATGTGGCGAGAACCTCGGTGAGCACGACGGCGCTGTAGTTTGCGGTGAAGGGACAAAGCGCGGCAATCCAAAGGGCGGCGTTTGCCACAATCGTTCGCCGGGAAGCGGGCGACAGGCGTGCCGCGATCAAGGCGGCCAGCACGCAGGTCATCAGGTCGATAATCGCCTGAACGATGAGGACCGCTTTGCCAGCTGGCCCGAACGCGGCGTAAATGACAGTGAGCAATGCGGGATATCCCGGCATGCGCATGTCGACGGGGAGCACGTGGCCCTGGACGAAGAGGCCGTAAACACCGTGGTTTAGCCAGTTGCGTGCGAGTTCCTCGTAAAAGTGTGTGTCACCTGCATCAAATGGAAAATGCACAATGAAGAACAGGCGTAGTGCCAGCCCAACCAACAGGGCGGCTGCGAGATGCTTATAAGAGAAAGGGAGAGATCTCATGATTGCGCATGGAGAGTAAGGGGGAGGTGCATGGTTTCGGTGCTCAAGAATCTGTTTGATCTATCGTGCGCGAAAGTGGAGAGGGTCTCTCAGATTCTGTAATTCCCGATAATAATAGAGTGGAGTGGGCCGCTTCCCGCTGAACTTCAGTCGCTTCAGGAAATCGATTTCCTCCGGGGTAGCATCGCTGTTGAGCCCGGGATCGTGCAGGAACTGTTTGAAGCCGGGCTCTTCCTTGAGCGATTGGTCCGGCTCCGTTTCAACGAACTCAAATTGCTTGGGATCGCCTGGGGCCAACCTCTTGTTTAATGCAATTTCGATGCGGAAGGTCGCGAGGTCAATATCCCAGGACTCGATGAGGGGATCGAGAAAGGAAACGCAGTTCTCCGCAGAAACATTGAAGGTATCCGTGTCCAGGAACTCGAGGATGATCACGCGCATCTCTTCGTAGGGACGGCCACTCAGCCGAGCGACCAGGTGCAACCATGTATCGCTGTCCAATGCATCCTTGGCGACTCTTTTGGCGACATCCAGGAGCTTCTGTGTAACGAGGCGCTCGACTTCACCGAAGGGCTGTTGTTCAAAAATGGCGCGCACTTCCTTTGCTTTGTCGGGTGCACACTTGCGCAGGATCAGCTCCCGAACTTCCTTCAACAAGGGTACGGGGGGGGCCCCCAAGCTTCTCTTCAACTCCTCCTTGCGCTGGTGCTCGGCCAACTCCGAGAGTTTGCCGGTGGGTAGTCTTAAAAACTTGCCCATCTTGTCATAAATGTCTGTTCGATCCGGTGCAGGAGGCAACTTCTTCCGCGTCAGCAACTGGGAAACGTAGGAATCCGTCACTCCGGCGGCGGTTGCCAAGTCCTTCTGCTCGAAGCCCAATTCCTCCAGGCGCTGTTTGATCACCAGACAAACGTCCACGAAATGCCTCCCGAGACTTAACTATATACAATTAATCTGTGATTGATATTCTCAGAATAAGATTGACAAATCAAGTTAATTAACCCAAGATGCTTAACAGACTGTGGGATTCTTCTGCCGATCGGGCAACTGGAGCAATGTCATGCCTCTACTCTTCTGGATCATGGGTGGCTTGGTCACAGGTTGGCTAACGGGAAAGATGATGGCGGGAGAGGGAGGCAACTTGTTGATGGACACGATTATGGGCCTTGCCGGTGCCGTGGCGGGAGGATTCCTGGTGAGCGTGGCCACCCTCCACGCCCCAAGCAAGATGTTCTACGCGAATCTGGCGGCGATTCAGGGCGCTCTGGTTCTGACCGCACTCCATCGATTGTTTACCGGAAAACATCAATACGCCACGCAACGGTAACCATCCAACAAACCAAGCCGCAGGCCAGGCTATCCGGGTAGAGAAGGCGGCCGAGTCCGCCCGACGATTGGAAGATCGCGATCCCCCCAGTGTGGGAGCTTCACCAGGGCGGGAACCATCCGCGCCATCAGTGACCTGAGCTTTCGGATGCTGGCCAAAACCAAGGCATTGTCGGACGCTTCATGGGCGAGAAGAAACCCGCGGGAGGATACTCCAAATGCTGATGGATCACCCAGTAAGAACCCTGCTGTACGAATTGTTCGTTGAGCCCGTCCTTCAGCTATTGCAATGGCCATTCCGGCAAGAACTCGATGCGTCTCCGAAAAATACGGCGGCTAAACCCTAGCCAGCCCGAAGCTGGAGAGATTCAATTCCGTGGAAATCACGCGAGCGGCTTCCGTGGGCTCGGAACGTTTTCCACTAGTTCGCTACGTAACTGTCTTCGCCCCGTCGCGACACATTCCGCGAATTCGCAGGGATGGCCTTTCGTTTTCGAAGGAAGATCGCGCGGTCTCCGCAGCATATCGTCCCGCAATTGCTGCGCTCTCAAATGAAAAAGAAACAACCAGCGACCATTATTCTGTCAGAACCGGAAGAGCCGATCCGCGCTGAAGTCTTCAGCCTGGAGCGGCTCGAACAGCATGCGGAGAGTCTTGCCGCGGCGCAGATCGTCACCAGCGAAGCCAGCCGGGGCCGCCCGCTCCTTCCGCGTGTCCTCGAGAATGGCCGCGTCTTGCTGGATTCCTATCGGGCGATCGGGCATGCGATTCAGGAGAAGCATGCGATCACGCCCGCGGCTGAATGGCTGGTCGATAACTTCCACATCGTCGATGAACAGCTCCGCGAAATCCAGGACGATTTGCCGGTGGGCTACTACCGCAAGCTGCCCAAGCTCGCCTCGGGTCACCTGGAGGGCTATCCGCGCGTATACGGTGTGGCGTGGGCATTTGTGGCGCATACCGATAGCCGATTCGACCCGGAAACGCTGCGGCGATTTGTGGCGGCCTATCAGCGGGTGCAACCGCTGACGATTGGCGAGCTCTGGGCGGTGGCCATCACACTTCGTGTAGTGCTGGTCGAAAATCTGCGCCGGATGGCGGAGCGCATTGTTCGCAGCCGGGCCGCCCGCCAGGAAGCCGACACGCTGGCCGATAGCTTGCTCGGTTCGGGCCAACAATCCGCGATGCTTCCGGCTCTCCAACGGTTTGAGAAGGCCCCTTTGGACCGAGCGTTTGCCGTGCAGCTTGTCCAGCGCTTGCGGGATCTGGATCCAAAGGTTCGCCCCGTACTGCTTTGGCTCGACCAGCGGCTGGCTGCCGCGGGAACCAGCGCCGATGAAATTGTCCGCGCCGAGCACCAGCAACACGGGGCCATGAGCGTGTCGGTGCGCAACATCATAACCAGCATGCGCTCGATTTCTGCATTTGACTGGCAGGAATTCTTTGAGAGTGTCAGCCTTGTTGACGAAATTCTCCGCAACGACACTCACTTCGCCGAGATAGATTTCGCCACGCGAGACGACTACCGCCACGTGATCGAAGATCTCTCGCGCGGGTCGAGCCACTCGGAAATGGAAGTCGCCAAACGTCTGGTGCGACATGTCCAGCAGGCGCTCCCCGATCCGCGCGAAGCTTCCCGCAACGGCAGCAAGGCAAACCAGGACCGCCGAACCGAGCCTGGCTATTACCTCATCTCGCGAGGACGCCCGGCCTTCGAGCGGGAGCTCGGTTTCCAGGTCTCCTGCAAGCGTTGGCTGCTACGTCGATACCTGCAAGCCGCGGTGCCAGGCTATCTGGGAACCATTGCGATCGTAACCGCGATGATCCTGGCAGTACCGCTGCTGCATGCCCATGGAGCGGGCATGACCGTAAAGGGCCTCTTAGTTCTGGGTCTGCTCGCCGCCGTGCCTGCTTCCGACCTGGCGATTGCACTGATCAACCGGGCAGTGGTGGCCTTGCTCGGGCCGCGCAGGATGCCGCGCATGGAGTTGCGCAACGGCATCCCGGAGGACTTGCGAACCATTGTAGTCATGCCCACGCTGCTCACCACTGCAGAGGAAGTAACAGCGCATGTCGGGCGGCTGGAAGTGCACTACTTGGCCAATTCAGATGGAGATCTGCGTTTCGCACTGCTCTCGGATTGGTTGGACGCCCCGTGCGAAACCCTGCC
>JAIQGD010000136.1 GCA_020072765.1 Terriglobia bacterium | reverse complement strand
AGCGGGCTGGCATGCCCACGGGAGCCCGGAAAGGAGGCTGCGTGCCGCGCATGCCACCGCTTCCCCGCTGTCTCCGTTCGCTGAGCCAAATTGGTCATGCAAGTCACGCCCCCATCTTAGGTGCAGGAATGTTCCAACGCAAGCGATCGAGTCTGTGGACATTTGCCTACTGGAGTTCGGTGAATGGGCCGAAGCGGTCCGGCTGCGCCGGACCCGGCCGCTACACAGGCGTGGCTAGCGCGTGGCAGGAGCGGGCGGGGGCACGAGTTTCTCGACCACGGGGACGGGCAGCGGGCCCTGGTCGAGGACGGCGTCATGGAACTTCATCAGGTCGAAGTCTTTTCCGGCGGCGGCCTGATACCTTTTGCGAAACGCGAGCCACTCCCGCAGGCCCACGTAGTAGGTCGGCAGCTGCGCGGAGGTAAGCTTGGCGCGGAGCAATTTCCCGTCGGCTTCCGCCTGCGTCTGAAACGCATCCCGGGTCATGAGCTCCATGACCTCCGCGTCGGTCATGCCCATGGTCTGCATGCGCACGTCGAGGATGGCGTTGGCGAGCACGCGGAGGCGAATCTTGCGCATCATCAGACGGAAGCGCGGATCATTTCCGAGAAACCCTTCATCCATCATGACCTGCGCGATGTACTCGGCCCATCCTTCGACGTACGCGCCGTTGGCGTAGAGCGAGCGGAGCAGGCGGCGGCGTTCGGGCTGCAGGCTGTTGAGATGCTCGTACTGGATGTAGTGTCCGGGCAGGGCCTCGTGGATGGAGAGCCACTTGAGGGTGAAATTGTTGTACTCGCGCAGCTTGGATTCCGCTTTTTCCTCGGGCATTTTGGGATCAATGGGCGTGACCCAGTATTGGGCCTCGGCCTGCGGCTCCAGCGGCGGCGCGCTCTGAAAACCCGCCACCGAATAAGTCCCGCGCATGAAGGGCGGGGTCGGAATCACTTTGAGGTTTTGACGGGAGCTGAGCGAGACGATCTTCTTCTCGCGGATGAACTGCGTGATGCTGGCGAGGTCGGCCTCGATGGCGGCCTGCAGTTGGTCGCGGCGCGGGTGTTCGGCGGAAACTTTTTCGAGGACCTCGCCAATGATGCGGTTCTCGCGCTCGCGGCCGGCCAGATCGGAGTGGTCGCCGTGTTCCGGATATATTTTGGCGTGCATCGGCAGGGCGATCTCGAGCATTTCGGCGCGCACCGCGCGGAGGTCGTGTTCGGCGCTGGCGAGGACTTCTTCCGGCGTGTCCGGCGTCTCCATCACCAGCTTGAATTTCTGGTCGTAGAGTTCCTTGCCGAGGCGCCAGGTCAGGCGCGAGGGCCGCTTGCCCAGGTCGCTCGCGAGCCATTGCGAGAAACTTTTCAGGGCCGCGATCGCCGGAGGCGCCACCTGGTCGTATTGCGCCTGGAGGGGCGAGCCGGGAGCGATTTCGCCGGCCACGGTAGTCTGGATCAGGTCGATGTTGCCTGCGTTTTCGTCGATGGCGGTTTGGACGAAGACGGGATCGGCGTCGGCGAGGTACGCCTTGACCTGATCGAGCAGCCGCGGGACCTGGCGGATTCGGGAGAGCACGTGGCCGACGCGCACGTCCTTCGGCGCATAGTTTTGCGTCAGGGGAAGAAAAATCGCGCTGCCGATCAGCTCGACTACGACGGTGGGATGGTGGCGATAGCTCTGAATCTTGTCGAATTCGAGCAGGCTGAGGCCGATCTGGTCGTCAATCACCTGCCAGTCGGCGGCGTCCTGCGGGTCGAGCGAGGCGGGCGGCGTTTCGGTGCGGAATCGCTCACGCCAGCGGGCGTAGAAGGCGCGCAGCTCGGCCATCGCGGGCAAGCTCATGTCGTCGAGCAGCGCATCGAGCTCGACGGTCTGGCCAGTTTTGGCGTCGAGATGCTTGTGGTATCCGGCGAACGACGCGCTGGTGGGCGAGCGCGCCAGCGAATCCTTCATGAACTGGTCGCTGAGCGCGGCGAATTTCTGCGATGCCGAATTTGCGGGCATGGTTTTGTCCGAGGCGGCGAGGGATGCACGATGAGGCGCGCCCTCCGTGGCAAGCCTCGCGGCTCCCGCCGCGACGCCGAATATCACGAGCAGCGCAGCGGCCACGGCTGGCGTCCGGCACGCGGCCATTCGCACGCGGGGATTCATGGGCAGCATCTTAGGCACAAGACTAGACGAGCGCAAGGGTTCCTTGGCGTGCGCCCTTGCGACTGCTTCCGCTGTTTTTAGAAAGGAAAAATCCCGCGATGGAGAAAGCAGGGATTTTCCCCAGGCCTGGTAGTTTTTACCTGACGGGTTACCTTTTCGCCCCTCTGCCGATGCTGAGATTGTCGCAGGCCCACCCCTAACCATTTGACGACTAAGAAGGTTGCGCTTTGGAAACACACTTGCTCCGGTGACAGAAGCTTGGGTACAAGATTCAAAAACATATTTCAGGGGCCGAACTTGACGACTTTTCGTTGGGCAACTCACGCACTGGTTTTCACCATCTTAGTTTGCACTGCGGCAAAGAGCGCCTGCGCTCAGCAATCCGCGATCCCAGCCGAACAGCCGCGGGGATTTGTTTTCTATGAGGGTTTTGAAGGCAGCACCAGCAGCGATGGACAGGTGATGACGCTGACTTCCTCCGCGGTCTACCGCTTCAATCAGCGCTTCAGCGCGGGCGTTGGGGTTCCCATATACTTCGATCGCGTGTCCACGACGACGGGCACGACTTCGAACGCGGGTCTCGGCGACTTCTTCGCGGCGCTGGGAGCGGCGTGGAAGAACCCGGCGCTGAATTTCACAACCACGCTCACCGGCTCGGCACCCACGGGCGACAAGAACAAAGGGCTGAGTACAGGGCATGCGACGTTCGACTGGACCAACCGCGTCGATCACGATTTTGGCCGTGTCACTCCCTTCGCCAGCGCGGGCATTTCGAACTCCGTCAGCAACACTCGGTTTTTCGTCCGGCCATTCACTTCGTTCGGAATGGCGGCGCATTTCGAGGGGGGAATGGATGTCGATCTCGCACACTCTTTCAGCTTGACTCTTTCCGGCTACGACATCGCGCCGTGGGGCAATCAAACCGTCTTTAGCCGCATCGTCGGCCACGGGGCGGTGGGACCGGGTGGCGCGCATGGGCGCGTGTTTGAAACGAATCAACAGACGTCCGGCGGCGCATCGCTCACGCGTGACGACGGTTTCACCATCGGCCTGACCGCCAGCCCGAAGCCCTATCTGGATTTGGAGTTGGGATATACGCGGAGCATGGCCTTTGCCATGAATACCGTGGCGTTTGGAGCCGTTCTAAACGTCAGCAAACTTTTCCATCCAGCCCAATAAAGCACAGGAGGCAAGGAACATGAAGCGTAGGACACTTGTTGTATTGGCGGGTTTGTTGGTTGCGTTTTACGCGGTGAGCGGCGTGGCATACGCGCAGCACGGGCATGGCTCCGGCGGGGGAATGCCCGGTGGCACGCCCGGCGGTATGCCCGGTGGAAAGTCCGGCGCACCTGGGATGTCGGACACGCGTGGAAACTCGGGGATGCATGAGAGCGGCGCCGGCAGCACAGGCAGCGGCAATGCCGCCAACAGCAGCCCGGATACTGTGCTTGGCCGCAACTCGAAGCTGGACTCCACCCTGACCTCGAAATTCCAGAGCCAGGGATTGCTGCCCGCCGGCACGGACTTGAAAACAGCCTGCCAAGGCTTCAAGAACCTCGGCCAGTGCGTTGCGGCGCTTCACGTCAGCAAGAATCTGAACATTCCGTTTGCGTGTTTGCAGGCGGACATGACCGGCACTGCCCCGGCTACCGGGACAACCTGCCCCGCGGGCACGGGAACATCGAAATTGAACCTGGGCCAGTCGATCACGACACTCCAGCCGAGTGCCAACGCAACGGGCGAAGCGAAGAAGGCGAACAAACAGGCCAACAGCGACCTGCAGACGTCTTCTTAACTTCCCTCCCCCATGG
>JAIQGD010000135.1 GCA_020072765.1 Terriglobia bacterium | reverse complement strand
GGAGCGTTTCCGCCGCTTTCTTCTTCGGCCAGGCGCGCGATGGTGACGTTTTCCTCGAGTTCCCCGAGGCGGTAGGGCAATTCGTACTCGTGGCAGATGTCCGCGAGGCGTTCCAGCTCGCCCGTGCTGGCGGCCGAGACGATCACCTGCTCGCCCGCGCCGAGCCGCCCGCGCGCTTCGGCCATGAACGCGGCCACGTCGCCGTGGTAGCGGGCCGTCGACTGCGTCCGCAGGGCCAGGGGCGCGGCGCCCTTGTGGGCCATGGCCAGATGCTCGAGCGCCAGGCGCGGGAAAAGTTCCCGGGCCAGCGACCATTCCTCTTCGCTGAGAATGTAGCGCCCCGGGGCCTCGGCGCGCGGCTCCTCGCATTTTTCAAAGGATTCCTCGATGCGCGCGCGATATTTTGCCACGGCCTCTTCGAGCAATTCCGGCTCATCCAGGACCAGCAGCGGCTCGGCGGCCAGATCGAACAGCACGGCGTTGCGCTCCTCGCCAAGCAGCGCGCGGAATTCCCAGCCGGGATAGAAGCCGGCCGGTGCATGGGCATCCGCCCGGTCGGGCTCGGCGCGGCGGAGAAACTCGGTGAGAGGCAGGAGCGTGGCGCGCTCGACCGGATTGGTGGAGCGCTGCGTATTGGGATCGAAGGCGCGGATGGATTCGATGGTGTCGCCCAGCAGCTCGATGCGGACCGGCTGGGGCGCCTCGGGCGAAAACACGTCGATGATTCCGCCGCGCACGGCGTACTGCCCGGGCATCTCGCAGGTGGTCTGCTTGTCGTAGCCCGCGCCGCGCAGAAATCCGATCAGCGCCTCGTGCTCGATGGGCTCGTCGCGCGCCACCACGCGGGCCAGCCCGCGGTAGAACTGCGGCTCGTGCATCCGCCATAGCGCCGCCTGCACTGGGGCGATCAGCAGGTCGGCTTCGCCCATGGCCACGCGCCACAGCGCGCAGGCGCGCTCTTCGGAGATTTCGGCGTGGGGCGAGCGGTTCTCATACGGCAGGACGTCGTGCGCGGGCAAGTGCACCACGCGCCGGCCGGGCTTGCCCGTCACGGCGCGGTAAAACCAGCGCAACGGCTCGGCCAGCGCTTCGGCGCGCTGGTTCGATTCCACCAGCAACATCACGGGGCGGCCGAGTTCGGCGGCGGCCACGGGCGCCAGCAGCGCCTTGGCCGAATCGGTGAGGCCCGCCAGGCACACTTGCCCCCCGCTGCGGCGCAGCGACTCGAAAGCTTCCTCGACGGCGGGCCTGCGCGCCACCCGCCCGAGAAGCTCGGATACCAGCGGAAGAATCATGCCGGAAGTTGTTGGATGCGTTCGATCAGCAGCGCGGTCGAATAGCCGGGCTCGAGCGCCAGGCGTACCACCTGGCAGCCCGCGGCTCCCAGCGCCTCATCTTCCTGGCGGGCGGCTGCATCGCCGGCCGAAGCGCCCGCTACAAAAATGTCGGGCTGCAAATGCGCCAGCAGCCCGCGCGGCGATACATCCGCGAATTCGGCGACGTAATCGACCGCGGCGAGCGCCGCAAGAATTTCCGCGCGCTCGGCGGCCGGCGTGATGGGGCGGGCCACGCCCGCGGCGGATGCTGCCCTGCTGCGAATGCTCGCGTCGCTTTCGACCGCGACCACCAGAATGTCCCCCAGCGAGCGCGCCTGCTCCAACAAGCGGATGTGGCCCGGGTGGAGCAGATCGAAGCCGCCGCTGGCGCACACAACTTTCCGCCCCTCGCGTTTCCAATCGCGGCGGAGGCGCATCAGCTCATCCGGCGAGACGACTTTTCCCAAAGGGAACACTCCTCGATCCGCGGCGGCGGAAACGGTCCAAATACTGATTCTAGCACGCGCGCTCGCACGCATGGCGCCAGGGACTCCGGCGGTATCCCGGGGACTAAAGCGTTACGCCGCCGCACCGGCTCCCCAACCGCAGCGCCTCTTTTTGATGCTATACTCGCCGCAGAGTTGAGGACAGCCGCGTTTCCGCTGCGCGGATCCATAACACGGGGCCAGTCGGTGGCCCGAAGAAGGGCCATGAAAGACATCACGATTGTGGGAGGAGGACCCGCCGGGGCGCTGTGCGGCGAACGCCTGGCGAGTCATGGCTTCCGGGTCACGATTTTCGACGAGCGGCTGAGCTGGGAGAAGCCCTGCGGCGGCGGGCTCACGCACAAGGCCATCGCACGATACCCCTTCCTGCTCGACTCGCCCCAGCCCAAACGGATTGTCCGCACGGCGGAGCTGATTTCCGGCGGCGGGCACCGCGCGCGGTTTGAGATGAGCCATCCCATCGTGATCTACGCGCGCAAGGTGCTCAATGCCCTGCTGCTGGACCGCGCCGTGGCGGCCGGCTGCACGGCGGTCTGCTCGCGCGTGACCAGCGTGGATACCGACGGCCGAGACGTGCGCGTGACGGTTGGCGGCGAAGAGCACCGCTCGGATTTCGTGGTGCTGGCGGCGGGGGCGCGCAATCAACTGCTGCCGGAAACGACGGCGCTGGGCGCGCAGGATCTCGAAGTCACCCTCGGCTATTTCGTGCCGGTGGAACAAGAGATCATCAAGGTGAAATTCCTGAAGCAGTTTGAGGGGTATCTGTGGTCCTTCCCGCGCGCCGACCATCTCTCCGTCGGCATCTGCGCGAAGATGGGCCAGCGCCCCAGCCAGCAACTCCGCCGCCACCTCGATGATTTCGTCGTCGAGGAAAGCATCCCCATGGACGGCGCGCGATTTTACAGCCACGTGCTGCCGTCCCCGCAGGCGCGGACCCTCCGCGACCGGCGCATCGCCGGGAGAAACTGGGCCATGGCGGGCGATGCCGCCGCCTGCGTCGATCCCATCACCGGCGAGGGACTTTATTACGCGCTGCGCTCCGGCGATCTGCTCGCCCAGGCGCTGATCGAAGATCAGCCGCAGGCCTATCCCGAACGCCTGCGCGCGGCCTTTTCCGCGGACCTGGAATTCGCCGCCCACATCGCGCGGAAACTGTTTCGCGGGAACTTTCTGGGGGGCGCGATCACCACGCGCATGGTGCAACTGTTGAACTACTCGCCGGCGTTCCGCGATCTGGTCCGCGACGTCTTCAGCGGCGAGCAGGATTATCGCAGCCTGAAGCGCCGCCTGTGGGATCAGTTCGGGATCACCGCCCTGGAAATCATGCGCACCGTCTTTCATCCTCGCGCGGCGGCATCGCGCCCGGCCGGCAGCCGGGAACTCGCACCGTGAAGCGGCGCCGCAAACAACCCGCCCGGAAAGCACCCAAACGCGCGGCCGCTCGGCCCGCGCGCAAATCCGCCGGTACGAGTAAGCCACGGGCCCTGCACGGACCCCATCCGCCGCTCGGGCTGGAGGCCAGCGTCGAGCGAGTGGTGCCGTTCGAATGGACCATCCAGGCTATCAACTCGATTCTGCCGCCGGTCCTGTCCACTCCCGCGATGATCGGCCTGATGGAGCACGCCACCGTGCTGTCCATACTTCCGCAGATGGCCCCGGGAGTCATTACCGTGGGAACGCGGATCGAAGTGGATCACTTGAAGGCCGTGCCGCACGGCGCCACGATCCGGGCCTCGGCAAAACTGGTGAAACACGAAGGGCGCTTCCTGGTCTTCGACGTGGAGGCTCGCTCGGGCGAGCACGTCATCGGGCGCGGACGCGTGTTTCGCGCCGTCGTCGAACCGAAACAACACGGCGCCAAGGCCCACGCCCGCACGCAGCCGGCCCCCGCTGGCAGCCAACCGTAAACGCACGGCATTATTCCGACGTTTTCTCTGCGCCTCGCGGTGAGCCGTTCCCGCAGTTGATTTTTCCTGACGCGCGGAAGCTTGTCCGCTACTTCTTCTCCTGGATTTGCACCGAAGCCCGCGTGGTTTCCCAGTCGAAACGCATCGTGCAAGCGTCACCCTCGTGGTCGAAAGCGATCCGGAAGTCCTCGACGGTGGTGGGAAGCTTCGAGACTTTCATCGGCACGCGCGCGAAGTCCTGGGACTCGCCCGGATACGGAATG
>JAIQGD010000048.1 GCA_020072765.1 Terriglobia bacterium | reverse complement strand
TGCAGCCCGAGAATCTAAAATTCGGTGGCGGGGCTACGGAAACGGTGTTGCACCCGGCGGTGTTGGTCGCGCTGCTGTGCGCGATCGTTCTGATCTTGTTGCTGCGCCGGCGCCATGCGATCGTGCCCGTGCTTTTGATGGCTTTCCTGGTCCCGCTGGGGCAGCAAGTTGTGGTCGGCGGAGTCCATGTTTTCGTCCTCCGCATTGTGCTTTTCGTTGGTTTGCTGCGAATGCTTTTTTCGATGTTTTTCTCGCAAGCACATGTCTTTTCCGGCGGGGTTAATTCCCTGGATAAGGTGTTCACGCTGTGGGCGTTATTTCACGTGATTGCGTTCCTGTTCCTTTTTTCCTTCCAGAGGGCCGCTCTGGTGAATCAGTTCGGCTTTCTATGGGACGCCATGGGCGGATTTCTTCTCTTGCGATTTTTAATTCAAGACCAAGAGGACATCGACCGAGTCGTTCGGACGTTTGCCTGGATCGCGGGGATCCTAGCCCTCGGCATGCTGAATGAGCATTTTCGGATGCAGAACGTATTTGGGCTTCTCGGAGGCGTGCTGACCGTGCCGGAGACTCGGGATGGTCTGGTTCGAGCGCAGGGCACGTTTTCCCATCCCCTCCTGGCTGGAACTTTCGGAGCTACGTTGTTGCCTCTATTTCTCTTGTTGTGGCATAGCGGGAAATCAAAGGCTATAGCGGCGCTCGGTGTGCTCTCCGCCACAATCATGACGCTTTGTGCCGCATCCAGCACACCCGTTTTGGCCTATGCGGCGGCGATTGGCGCAGTATGCTTCTGGCCATTCCGCAAACACATGCGCTTGTTGCGATGGGGAATTGTGTTCGCCCTGCTGGCATTGCATGTCGTTATGAAAGCGCCCGTTTGGTTTCTGATTAATCGGATCGCTGTGTTGGGTGCGTCTTCGGGCGATCACCGTGCCTATCTCGTTGATCTATTTATCAGACATATCGGCGACTGGTGGCTGGTGGGAACCAATGCCAATGGAAATTGGGGATGGGATATGTGGGATACGTCCAACCAATATGTCGCGGAGGGGGAGAGTGGCGGACTGGTCGTATTCGTGTGCTTTCTTGCCATGATTTCCCTGTGTTTCAGAAGGATTGGAAATGCGCGGAAAGCTGTCGAGGGGGATCGTGGGAAGGAATGGTGTTTTTGGTTTTTGGGCGCCGCACTGTTTGCTCACATTGTGGCCTTCTTCGGAATCAGCTATTTTGACCAAACACGAGTGGCATGGTTTGCGTTGATGGCCATGATTCTTGCGGCCACAGGCCCCGTGCTCGCCGCCAAGGCGCAGCCGGACTGGCAACCCGCCGGCAGCCCATTGGCCAGTTCTCGGCTGGCTTATCCCTTTTCAATATCCCGGCATGAGAGGTAATTCAAGCCGCAACGATTGTAGAAACGGGGGATTGGAGAGGGTCGTGTCAAAGCGTGAGGGTCAGGGCTGGGGACAAGAAACTTCTATGGAACTTTCGATAATTAGCGTGAACTGGAACTCGGTAAATTACCTGCGAGAGTGCATCTCCAGCATCTACGAGCACACTCGGGGGATCACGTTCGAAATCATCGTGGTGGACAACGCGTCGCCTGAGGGCGGTGTCGACGCTCTGAAGCAGCAATTCCCAGACATCGTTTTAATCAAGAGCAACGAAAACCTTGGGTTTGCGGGGGCCAACAACCTTGGATTCAGGCAATCGTCCGGCAAACATATTCTTTTTCTGAATCCGGATACGAAGTTGGTCAATCCGGCAATCAACGTCATGTTGCACCGGCTGGAATCGTTGCCCGACGCTGGAATCGTAGGGTGCAAGTTGTTAAACGGAGACCTTTCGGTGCAGACGAGCAGCATCATGAGGTTTCCCCGGATTCTCAATCAGGTTTTGCAGGCCGAATATCTGCGACTCCGCTGGCCTGATTTTCCCTTGTGGGCCATTGGGCCACTCTTTTCCAGCAATCAGACGCCGGTCAAGGTCGAAATTATTTCTGGTGCCTGCATGATGATTCGCCGCGAGGTGTTCGAGAGAGCCGGGATGTTCAGCGAAGAATATTTCATGTACGCCGAAGATATGGATTTGTGCTGCAAGGTCACCCGCGCGGGGTTTGCCAATTACTACGTGGGCGAGGGGACCATTGTCCATTATGCCGGGGCGAGCAGCCCGCGCGAATGGCGGTTGATCATGAAGATGAGGGCCGAGCTGCGCCTCTGCGCTAAGTTTCGCGGCCACCTTTATGCGTTGCTGTTTAGGAGTGTGCTAGCGTTGAATGCGGCCATTCGCCTCTTCGTCGTCACACTGTGGTCTGGGTTCAGCAGGGTTGTTCGAAAGAAAGAAGTATCGAATGCGGCTTCGGTGAAATACCGCGCAGTCTTGAAAGCTTTGCTGACCTCTTCCGGTGGCGACCATGATCCGCTGGCCACTCAGAAGAGCGCATCACAATGCGGCATATCACTCCCGTGAAGTCACAGGCTCCGCGCGCGAGGCAGAAGTGCGGTTTGCGGTGGGTTTGCGGACCGAGCGGTCAATAGTCAGGGGAAGCAATCGGAAATGCCGGAATCCAACTCCATACGTCAAGGAAAAACGCCATGTTGAAACGGATCATTAATTTGGTTATCAGCCTCTCCGTAGGAGCCGCTGATTGGCTGAAGGGCCAGGTCGGCGGGGTGCTGGGCCGACGTCCGCGTGGCTGCTGCGTTGTTCTTGCCTACCATTCGGTGACTCCCCAGGAGCGCGCTCAATTCGCTCGTCAGATGGATGTCCTGACCCGCTGTTCGAAGCCGATTCGAGCTGACATCCAATCTCTCCCTGGCCCGGGAGAAGACTTCACCGCACTCACTTTCGATGACGGTCTCCAATGTGTGGTGGACAACGCGTTGCCCGAGCTCGCGAAGAGAGGCATCCCATCGACACTCTTCATTGTGACCGAAGTGCTAGGGGGCCATCCCGGTTGGCACAATTTCGAATCGGTGGATCCTACTCAGGAACAGGTAATGTCCGAGCAGCAATTGCGGCAACTGCCATCCGATTTGGTAACCATTGGGTCTCATACGATGACACACCCGGTCCTCCCGTCTGTAGATGACAAGCGGCTGGAGCAAGAGCTCCGCGGGTCTCGCGAGAAGCTGGAGAAGATCATCAATCGTGAGGTGAAGCTGTTCAGCTTTCCTTACGGAGCCTTCGATGAGAGGGTGGTGGAGTGGTGTCGGGAAACGGGCTACGGCCGGGTTTTCACCGCCTTGCCGGTGTTCGCTCTTTCTGAGCCACAAGAATTTGTGACTGGGCGCGTCGGCGTGAATGCAACGGACTGGCCGATTGAATTCCGCCTGAAACTCGCCGGCGCGTATCGGTGGCTTCCCTATGCCTATATCTGGAAGCGCAAGATCAAGTCCGCCCTTTCGGGGCGTGCCACGCAGGACATCGGATCTAAACCTGAAGAAGAGAGGGTTGCATGACATTGACGGAAAACCAGAATCGGGTCATAGAAGTTCTTCTGGACATCTGCAAAACGAAGGAACTGACTGTGCCCACGCTGAGCCCGGAGACGGTATTGGATCAACTCGGCCTCGAGTCCCTGGATTTTGCTCAAGCGGTGATCCGCATGGAGGAACTTACCGGCAAGGACCCTTTTGCCACGGGCGCGGAATTCCAAATCCGGACATTGTCCGATCTTGCGGCCTTGTACGACTAGGACACGGACTCTCAAATGCTGAGCCAGTTTATTTTTGAAACACCAATTCCCTCCGGGCGGGAGGCTGTCGTCACGCGTGAACATGCGACGAGCTGGTCGGACCTTCGGGAACAGGCTGAATGGATACTCACGAACTACCGTGGAGTTGCGGCACGTCGCGTGGGACTGTCGTTCCGTCCCACTGTCGAAAGCTATGCGGCTCTAGCAGCCCTTGACAAGCTAGCGTGTGACGTCTTCCTGTTCGACGCACGTCTTCCATGGGAGGAGACCCGTCGACTGGCGCACAGCCTTCGATTGGGCGCTCTTCTCACGGCAGCAGAGGCCGGAGCATCTCCCGACTTTCACGTTCATGAGTTGCCGAGCGAAGCAAGATGGAGCGGGAGCAGCTCCGTCACTATCCTTACATCTGGCAGCACCGGAGAACCGAAGGCCGCCAGGCACACCTGGGACAGCCTCGCGCGCCCGGTTCGAAGGGGCCCCGACCATCTGGCCCCAAGATGGCTTCTGTCCTATCGGCCCAACCTATATGCCGGCCTCCAGGTTATGCTGCAGTGTTTCGCAGATCGTGGCACATTGGCCGTACCTGATTTCGACATGGATCCTCCCTCGATCGCACAGTTTATGTGCACAGCGGGTGTCCAATTCGTATCCGCAACGCCTTCCTATTGGAGGCGCTTGTTGATCTTTTCCGATCCGCATGTGCTCAAGAGTATTCCTCTGGCACAAATTACCTTGGGTGGAGAGGTAATTGATCAACCCATATTGGACAAACTCAAGCAGTATTTCCCGAAGTCTCGTCTGGTGCATATCTATGCAACTACCGAGCTGGGACGCTGCTTTTCCGTTAGCGACGGATTGGCTGGGTTTCCCGCCAGCTATCTGAACACCGTACTGCACGATGGGGTGGAATTGAGAGTGCAGGAAGGGGAACTTTTAGTGCGCTCTCCGAATGCCATGCGCATGTACGACCCCTATTCTTCACAGCAGGCGTCTGCGACGGATTGGTTTGCCACGGGCGATCTAGTGGACATGCAGGGCGATCGCGTACACTTTGTCGGGCGCAAGTCGGATATGATTAACGTGGCAGGCAGCAAAGTGTATCCCGCCGAAGTGGAGCGCGTGATCCGGATTATTCCTGGAATCTCCGATGTGCGGGTATTCGGGAAGGCCTCATCCATTGCGGGGGAATTGGTCGCTTGTGAGATTGTCCCGGAGCAGGGCCGGGATCCCGAAACATTGAAGGAGGAAGTCATCCAGGCCTGCCGCACACAGCTTGCCAGTCATCAACAACCTCGGCTTATCAAGTTCGTCGACAGAATTGACCTTTCCTTGGCAGGGAAAACGCTCAGGAGCAAGACTTCGTGACCGGAGCATGGGGGGGGAAGGATCGGCATATCGTCATCAGTGGAGGCAGCCGTGGACTTGGTAAGACGCTCGTATCAGGGCTGCTAGATGCTGGTTATCGAGTAAGCTCATTCAGCCGCACGGCAACGGAATTTATCCAGCAGCAGGCAGGAAATGATAGATTCTTCTTCGCCCCGGCCGACCTTTCCGACAAATCCTCCATGGCGACTTTCTTGAAATCCGCCGAATCGTTGTTCGGCCCACCCTACGGCCTGATTAATTGCGCCGCGCATGCCGCGGATGGCCTCCTGGCAATCATGTCAGAAGAGGCCATCAGAAAACTCCTGTCGGTGAATGGAGAAGGTACCCTTCGGCTTACCAGGCTGGTAGTGCGAAGGATGCTGCTCGCGAAAACTGGTGGGGTCATTCTGAATATCTCATCGATCAGTTCGTTGCGGGGTTTTAGGGGGATGTCGGCCTATGCCTTTACCAAAGGAGGCATCGATGCCTTCACGCGTGCGCTGGCTCGGGAATTGGGAGAGCAAAACATTCGAGTGAACTCCATCGCTCCGGGTTATTACGATACCGACATGACCCGGAACTTGAATGAAACTCAAAAGCGCCAAATTCTTCATCGTACCCCGCTCGGGCGTTTGGGTGTACCGGAGGATGTCGTTGGTCCCGTACTTTTCTTACTGTCCGACCACGCAAGCTTCATCACGGGACAATGTCTCGTGGTTGACGGAGGCAGTACCGTCTGAGGTGAACTTCGGAGTGGCGTATCACGCCAAGCTTCTCGTTGAGGAAGTCATTCGGGCCTCGACGACTTTTGGAAATGCTGGTTGAGAAGAGACTTAGAAAGGATACAGCAGCGATGCCAGGCATACGCCCCTTCGTCCAAGCCGACGTTCAGCAGGTGGCTGATCTGGTTTGGAAGGTCCTCCACGAAAAGAAAGGGTCTTCACCCCCGAGTTTGAAAATCTATTTTGAAGAGTTGTTCCTTCACAATCCGTGGCTCGATGACGGTATTCTTTCGCGCGTCTATGAAGATGCTCAGGGGAAAATTGTCGGCTTCTTTGGCGCTGTACCGCGCCGGATGTCGATCCAAGGGAAGACGATTCGACTGGCCTTTGGCAGTAATTTCGTGGTTGACCCGGAAAGCCGAGCCTCCATGGCCGCTATCCAGCTTGTCCGAGCGTTCATGAAGGGCTCCCAGGATGTATCGATCACGGATTCGGCGAACGAGAATAGCCGGCAATTCCTGCGCAGCCTGGGCTTCCATGTTGTGCCCGTGTATAGCCTCCAGTGGGCCCGCCCTCTGCGGCCCTCGCTGTACGTACTTCATGCTTTGGCGCGCCTGAAAAAGAGCCGGCTGATCGCCTCCTTAGCTTCCATCTCAAGACCTTTCTGCAGTGTCGCAGATGCCTTGGCTGCGAAAGTCTCCCTAAGTCCTCTTCGCCAATCGCCGCCTACGACGACAAGCGAGGAACTCGATACCGAAATGCTCCTCCAGTGTCTGGCCACCATACCGAGCAAGCACTGGTTGCTTCCTGAATACGATCGAACTTCCCTGGAGTGGACACTCGACTTTTTAGCGAAAAGAAAGGTGTTTGGAGAACTTCGCAGAGTCCTTGTGCGCAACAAAGAGCGTAAAATCATTGGCTGGTATATTTACTATGTAGCTCCGGGCGCCGTTGGCGAAGTCGTTCAAATTGGAGCCGAAGGTCCCGCCGTAGGAGCAGTGCTTGATCAGCTGTTTTATGACGCCTGGAAACACGGGCTGATCGGACTTCATGGCCGGCTAGAACCTCAATTCATGCAAGAGTTGACGCTCAAGTCTTGCTTCTTCTTCCGCAATGGAAGTTGGACACTCATCCATTGTGGCAAGCCGGAACTGGCGGGGTTGCTCGAAAGTGGCACCGCGTTTTTCTCGCGGCTGGATGGCGAATGGGCTCTTAGGTCTGCGATCGAGTAAGCGTGGCTTCTGGAAGGGGTTGGGCCGAAATAGCATCACTCGACGATGGCGCATCGGCATTCTGCGGTGCTGCCAGTTTAACATTCTTCGCGAGGAGGCAATGTGGCAAAGCACTTGATTACTGGAGGGGCAGGCTTTATTGGATCTCACCTGGCCGAGCATTTGCTGCAGCAGGGAGAGCATGTGTCAGTGATCGACAATCTGTCGACGGGACAATTTTCGAATATTGCTCACCTTGAGAAGGATGGGCGCTTTCGATGCTTCATTGACGATGTCCACAATGACAAGTTAACGGAGGAGCTGATTCGGGAAGCTGACTTTATCTACCATCTCGCTGCCACCGTGGGAGTGCGGATGATCATTGAACGTCCGACGGAAACGATTATCAACAACATCATGGGGACGGAGATCGTGCTGCGGAACGCTTGTCGTTACCGAAAGCCCCTTGTGATCACCTCCACGTCCGAAGTTTATGGCAAGAGTCAGCAGCCCACGTTTCGGGAAGACGATGATCGAATCATGGGACCCACCAGCAAATCGCGGTGGGGGTACGCGGAATCAAAGGCCATCGACGAGTTCTTGGCCCTCGCTTACTTTTCTGAGAAGCACTTGCCGGTGACGATCGTCCGACTCTTCAACACTGTGGGACCGAGACAAACGGGACGGTATGGGATGGTGGTGCCTACGTTTGTACGCCAAGCGCTCCTTAATGAGCCGATCAGCGTCTTCGGGGATGGCACACAAAGCCGTTGCTTTGGCCATGTTCTGGATGTCGTACCGAACTTCGTTAAGTTGGTGAGATTGCCCGAAGCCTATGGCTCGGTCTTCAATGTAGGATCCCAGGAGGAGATCACTATGAAGTCGTTGGCCGAGCGCATCGTCAAGATGACGGGCTCCAAGTCGACCATTCGATTGATCCCCTACGCCCAGGCATACCCCCCAGGATTCGAGGATATGGAACGCAGGATGCCTGATCTTACGAATCTTCGGACGGTCACAGGCTATACTCCGAAGTACAGCTTGGAGCAGATTCTCAACGACGTCATTGGAGACATCCGCAAGCAGCTGGAATCAAAAGATCCCTTCGTTCTGTCAAATAGTTGACCGCAGGGCGATCCCGGGGATAACCGGAGTGCACTGTCACGAATGCACTGCCGCGCAGGAGCGAGCCTGTGAGGCCAGCGAGGGCTACTGTGGTTTCGGTCGTAATTCTTAATTACAACAACAAGGACTTCCTGCGACAGGGTGTTGCCAGCGCACTGGCGGTCGATTGGCCGGCACTCGAGGTTATCGTTGTCGATAACGCCTCGTCTGATGGCTCGCCCGAAATGGTGGAAGCAGAATTCGGGGACAGGGTACGCCTGATCCGCCGCCAGCAGAACTCCCCCACCGCTGGGCGAAATCAGGGTTTCAACGCCGCTCAGGGAGCATACATTCTGTCTCTGGATAATGACATTGTCCTGACCGATCCCACTGTTGTGAGGAAGGCGGTCGCGCTATTCACTCAGTTCCCCAGAGTTGCGGCCCTGGCATTCAAGATCGGCACCGTCGAAAATCCCGAAGAGCCGCTTCCGGAGCATTGGTGGTACCCCGTTTCTATCCAGGAAGGGAAGAATCGGTTTTTCCCCACGGATTTTTTCAGCGAAGGCGCTGTTTTCTTTCGGGCGGATGCGATCCGGACAGTCGGGGGATACGACGAAGCGTTCTTCCAGTATTTTGAAGGCAATGACATGGTATACAAGCTGCTGCGCGGGGGATTCGACTTGCTGTACTGTCCAAATCTTTCCTGCGGGGAGCTGCGCATTCGCGGATTTCTGTATAAGAAACGAACGAAGGTCAGTTTTCTAGGCTTACGGAACAGCATTTGGATCGTTTGGAAATACTATCCAATTTGGCGTGCCGTTCCCTATCTGCTGGGGAGAATTGCGCTTTCTGGATTTCGCTCGGTGCGCTACGGATGGTTCGATCAGTTCGTGAAAGGTGTCACCCATGGCCTTTTCGCTCCCGAAGTGATCCGCGCGCAACGCCATCCTCTGAACAGGGAAATATGGAAAAGAATTAAACTGATCCATCTGGGAACATTCGTGGATGTCCCCTCCCGTGTGATGGATGGAGCCACATCTGGGCAAGAGTGAATCGGCGATGCTTGGCCCATGAGACAGTTTTAAGAGTCCCGTTGGAGAAGCATCGGAGCCCCGAGTGTCAGTTCATCGCACACTACGCTCCTATAAGGATACATGTCGAATCTCCGCACAATCAATCCAATTCTCGATCAGCGTTGGGCAGATTTCCTCACACGATCTGCACAAGCATCCGTTTTCCACACGCCGCAGTGGCTGACGGCACTATCGCGGACATATGGCTATGAACCGGTAGCCTATACCCTAAGCCTGCCGGAAACTGACTTGGATAGTGCACTGGTCTTTTGCCGAATCCATAGCCGTCTTACGGGGCGGCGCTTGGTGTCATTGCCCTTTTCGGATCACTGCGATCCCCTAGTCAGCGGGCCCGAAGATCTTGCATCCATCCTGCATGGCTTGCAGCGCATTCAGGTGGACGAAAAGTTGAAGAATATCGAGATCCGGCCTCTGGAGAGCCCGGCCATCGAGTGGGGAAACTTTGCGGCGGCAGAATCGTTCTATCTGCACAAAATAGACCTTCGCCCCAGCCTGGACCAGCTGTTCCGTAACATGCATAAGGACTCGATCCAAAGAAAAATCCGACGGGCCGAACGGGAGGGATTGGTTTGCGAGGAGGGACGGTCGGAGGCCTTGCTCGACAAATTCTATCAGCTGATGTTGCTCACTCGGCGCCGGCACGAACTTCCGCCCGCGCCACGGGACTGGTTCCGGAATCTGGTGGATTGCATGGGCGAAAAGCTCACGATCCGCGTGGTTTGTAAGAATGAGAGAGCGATTGCCGCGGTGCTCATTCTCGTGCACAAGAAAAAGGTGGTTTACAAGTATGGCTGTTCCGACGCCGAGTTTCACAATCTCGGGGGGATGCCTTTTCTGTTCTGGAAGACAATCGAAGAGGCCAAAAAGACCGGCGCGGAAGAACTTGACCTGGGAAGGTCCGATACAGACAATGCCGGACTGGCGCAGTTTAAGGAACGGTTAGGTGGATTTCGATCGACGCTAACTTATGTGAAGTTCCCGGCGAGCCGTGCGCCAAGCAGCCGTGCGGGCTGGAAGATGCAGATCGCTAAACTGGTTGTTTCCCATTTGCCCGACCGATGTCTGGTCTTGGCTGGCAGGTTGCTCTACCCCCATATGGGCTGAACGCTTGGGGAGGCACCCCGGCCACAAAGGTCCCATGCCGGAAAGCAGTGCTCCACGAAGAAATGCGTGTCCTTCGTACAGGAATAGTTTCGCCATTTCTCTCCTCCTTGCTGGGAGAGCCGAACGCCATCTACAATATAATAAGGGACTTATAGGTTACATGGAAGTGGTATGAGCCTTGCATCCATAGCGCTATCTGTCCAGAAGGCTATGCTCAACCAACCACTAATCGATCGATACAAATGCGTCGAGAGTGTCGCCACTTTTGGCTTGGCAGGTGAGCTGTCCGAGGACACGGGATTCTTTCGCTTTGGGCAAAAGGCAATCTGCTACGGGCAATCTGTTTCTGGATTCCGGAGCACTCATCCCGTGGGCTCTCTCTATGATGTAGCCCGGGATGTTGAGGTCAGCGGATTGACGGTCCGCTTGCCGTTCGATCCGACCACGGTGATTGATAATCTGCGCCTCGAGCGGTATGTCACGGGCTCGAACGGCCGCGGGATCCGCAAGCTTGGCAAGCAAGCCCAACGGAACGCTTATTACACGATCCGTCCGCTGTTACCGGTCGGCCTCCGGAAGCACCTTCAACAAATCTACTTGCGGGGCTGGGATAGGACGCCTTTCCCGCGCTGGCCCGTGGACTTTTCCGTGGAGGACATTCTGGAGAGGCTTCTGCTGATCTCGATGAAGGCTCAGGGCATCACGGAGGTGCCGTTTATCTGGTTTTGGCCGGAGGGCGCTCCGGGGTGTGCCATCATGACACACGATATAGAACAACCGGCCGGGCGAGACTTTTGCGCCGAGCTGATGGACCTGAACGATGCCGCTGGGATCAAGGCATCATTTCAAGTCGTGCCCGAGGTTCGCTATAGCGTCGACAACAATTATCTGGAACTGATCCGTCGCCGCGGCTTTGAGATCTGCGTTCATGATCTCAATCACGATGGGCGGCTCTTTGAGAATAAGGAAGAATTCCTTCGCCGCGCGGAGCGAATCAACCACTACGCACAGGAATTTCGCACCCGCGGATTCCGCGCCGGCGCCATGTATCGCAACCAGGAATGGTTCAACGCCCTTGATATTTCCTATGACATGTCAGTGCCCAATGTCGCTCATCTGGAGCCACAGAGTGGCGGCTGCTGCACGGTAATGCCGTACTTCATCGGGAATGTGCTGGAACTCCCGTTGACGGCAACGCAAGATTATTCTCTGTTTCATATCATCGGGGATTACTCGATCGAACTGTGGAAACAACAGATTGAGATGATCCTGCAGAGGAATGGGCTGATCAGTTTCATCATCCATCCGGATTACGTGATCGAAAAACGCGCCCAGGCGGTGTATGTGGATTTGCTGGCCCATTTGGACCGTGTCCGCGCGGAACGGAAGCTCTGGATCGCGCTGCCATCGGCAGTGGATCGCTGGTGGCGGAATCGCCGTGACATGCAGCTCGTCAAGGACGGCGAAGCGTGGCGGATCGAAGGTCCGGACAAAGAGCGCGCCCGCATCGCGTATGCCGTTCTCGATGGAGACCGCGTTATCTACCGGGTGCAGGAGCAGCACTAACTAGCTGTGTGGCATCCGCGAGGCCTGCGGGCATATGGCACAAAGTAGTGAAGGACAGACGCAGCAGCACGCTTTTCGCCTGGATCGCGGGGCTCCGCCACCCCCATCACGGCCGGATAGCACGGCGCGCAGTTTCTTCTTGCCGCAGCCTGGCAAAGCAGGCCCCACAAGAATCTCCTGAGTAATGTTTCAACACGGAGCCGATATCTCACGCGATCACTTTGCCGGTATCTGTTAAGATGGGCTCACATTCAGCGGCGGAGGCATGATGGGGACGATGACTACATTGGGGATAACAGAGTCTTTATTGCAGGACAAGAGGGTCGCGGTTTCGTTCACGGGGCTCAAGGATTACCCGACGGAGCTCCCTTTTGATCCTCCTGAAAAGTATCCCGAGTATGGTTTGCAAGGCGTTGACCCGAGCAACCAAGTCTACGCCTGGGTGAGAGAGACCCTTCATCGGGCGGGCCTGGACCAGAAGAACTTCGGAACGCCGCATTGGAATCCCCTCGGGGACATCGTGCAGCCCGGCATGAAAGTGTTGATTAAGCCCAACACGGTCTCGCACATGCATGAAGAGCACAAGGACCTGTTTTCCGTCATTATTCATCCGTCTGTTCTTCGGCCGGTGCTCGATTACCTGTGCATTGCCCTGAAAGGGCAGGGGAAAATCCTCGTCGGGGATTCTCAGGTGATCTTTGGTCTCTTTGAAGAGGCTATGGCCACGTCGAAGATTGACAAGCTTCTTGCCTGGTATCGCCAGCAAACCTCCATTCCCATCGAGTGTATCGACCTGCGCACTGTCCGAGGTGTCAGAACCTGGATGTATGGTAAATGGGGCCGGCAGAAGGTAAACCAGGATCCTCTCGGTTACCAGACCGTTGACCTGGGGAATGAGAGTTTCTTCAAGGATATCGATCCGAAGCGGCTCCGGATTGCCATTGCCAGTTACAAGAAGATGTACGAGCACCATTCCGAGGACCGGCACGAGTATGTGTTCCCCAAATCCGTGCTGGCAAGCGACGCGATCATCAATATCCCGAAACTGAAAACACATCGGCGCACAGCAGTCACGCTGGCGCTAAAAAACTTCATGGGGCTGCCCGCCTCCAAGGATAGCCTGCCGCACTTTCGCACGGGTTCCGTGGAGGAGGGAGGCGACCAGTACATCAATCCTTCCTGGCGGAAACGAGTTTGCCTCGTATTGCACGACCAGATCCAGACGCGGTCCTGGGTTCCCGTAAAGTTCATGCTGGCGGTGATCAAGAAGATCATTTGGGATACCCATAAGGTCATCCCTTTCAAGGACGACATCTACGAGGCCATGTGGTACGGGAACGACACACTCTGGCGGACGCTGCTGGACATCAACCGGATCGTCTTCTATGCGGACAAGAACGGCAAGCTGCGCGACACTCCGCAGCGCAAGTATTTTTGTTTGATTGACGGAATCGTGGCCGGCGAAGGAAACGGACCGCTGTCGCCCAACCCGCTGACGCCGGGCGTACTGATCGCCGGTTACAATTCGGCTGCCATCGATGCGGTCGCGGCTTCGATCATGGGATTTGACATCGATAAGATTCCGCTGGTCAAAAAGGGACTGGAAGATGGCCAACAAAAGAGGCCGGTCTTTCAGGGCAGTCGCGAGCAGATCGAAGTAATCGAAGGCGAACGCACGCTCAGCCTGGCAGAGTTGCAGAAATCCAAGAACCTGAAATTCGAACCACACCCAGCCTGGAAAGGCCACGTAGAGCGAGCAGAGTAAGAATTCTTCGTGGCGCGGACGAGTAAATCGGACATGAACTCCCATCTTTTTGTCCGGAAAGTCCGGCGAAACCTGGAGGATTACGGCTGGCGGATCACTCTCACCAAGAGTCTGGCTTATGTGTTCCAGGCTTTCTACGCCCATCAGGTGTATCGGATCTATCGCATCGACCTTACCAAGCCGCGTCGTCCCGCGGAGTTCGACCGGCCTGGCCTGACTTTTAAGATTCTCGATCCGGACGACCATCAGGCCATCTCGCAGATTGAGACGGCTCACGAATGGCTTCAGGGCGGATTGAAGGAAAGCATCCAAGGCGGCGCCATCTGCTTGGCGGCCCTGCAAGGCGAGCAGGTGGCAGGGTTCAACTTGATTGGGTTCGGCACCGTGTTCATGCCTTTGGTGAACAAGAAACGCCTCTTTCGCAAGGGAGATGCATGGTCCGAGCAGATTGCCGTGATGAAGCAGTTCCGGAACATCGGTCTCGCCTCTGATCTCCGCTACAGGATTTTCGAGGAGCTCGGCAGGCGGGGTTTCGAGCGCCTGTATGGCGGCGCCCTCACCTCAAACATCGGGTCGCTCCAATTGGCAAGAAAAGTAGGCTTCCGGGAAATCCTCGATATTCATTACTACCGCATACTGGGCCGCGACTTTTGGCGGCATCAAAAGGTGAAGCCGTGAGCTTTCTTGAGCAGATCCAGGATTTCGTCGTCGGAAACATTACCTTCCCTTTGACGAACTACACGATGAATCGCCGGGGCGTCCTGCGCCACTACCATGAATTGCGGAAGTCCGAACGGTATCCGCAGGAGCGGTTGCAAGAGATGCAGCTCAGAAGGTTGAGAGAGCTTGTAACGTATGCGGGCAAGCACTGTCCGTTCTACACTGCGCGATTCAAGGAAGCCGGCCTCCTGCCGGGAGACCTCAAGACCCTGGAAGACATCCAAAAGATCCCTCCCCTGACCCGCAAAGAGGTGATGGATCACGGCCACGAGCTTCTGGACACGCGCTACCTGCCTTCCATCCCCTTTGCGGATCAATCCACGCGAGGCCCGGGCCAGCCGGCGTCATTTGCACGGTTTCGCAAGCACAAGCTGGTGAAGAATACTTCGTCGGGGTCCACCGGTGCCCCAGTCACCTTTTACGAAGATGGCACGATCACAGGTCGAAATTGGGCCCTGGAACTGCGATTGAAGGATTGGTTTGGCCATAAGCCGGGTGTGCGAGAGGCACGACTGGTCAGGCTTTCAACCGATTACCTTCCCAACAGCAGTACCCTGCGGGCCAGAAAGCGCCTTTGGCACCAGTTGATTTTGCCCGGAGTGAATCTGACGGATCCGGATTTCGCGCTCTCTGTCGAGAAAATCAAGGAATTTCGGCCCAAGGTTCTCTGGGGGTTCACTTCCGCACTCACCGGCCTGGCTGATTATATTCGGCGCTCCAATCAAGACATGGCCGGTTGGCGCCCGGAACTTGCCATCTCCTGGGCCGCTCCGCTCTACGAGCACGAAAAGTCTCTTCTCTCCAGCGTCTTCCACTGCGCGCAGACGAATATCTATGGCAGCCGCGAAGTGGGGCACATCGCTTTCTTCTGCCCCGCAGGCAGCTTGCACATCAACCAGGAAGATCTGTTCGTCGAGAGCCAACGGGACGGCCGGGAAAGCACGCCAGAACACCCCGGAGAAATCATCGTCACGACTCTGGATCGATCCCCCATGCCCTTCATCCGGTATCGGATGGGCGATATTGGCGATGTGGCACCCGGGAATTGCGCCTGTGGCCGGTCTCTTCTAGTCATCAAGAACTTCCTGGGGAGAACCGGGGAAGTGTTCTTCACCCGAGATGGCCGCATGCTGTCTCCCAATTTCTGGATGCGCACGTTCATGATTGGGCTGCAAAGTCAGACGATCGAACGATGGCAGGTCGTTTATCGGAAGGATCGCAGCATTCATCTGCGAATCGTGCCGCGTCCCACTTTTACGCCCGAAACCGAAGCCGACATCCGGCGCCATCTCGAAAAGAACCTTTCGAACATCACGCCCGTCGACTTCGAATATGTCCCGCAAATCGAACGGCATCCCTCGGGAAAAGAGATGCTGATCATCAACGAAAGCAATCAACAGTAGGGGGCACTGGATGCGCGTGGAACTTCTGGATGAACGTAAGAAGGCAGACTGGGATCGGTTTGTCGACACGAATCCAAACGTGATTGCATGGCACAGCTACTATTATTCATCCGTGCTCAAACAAATGTACAATCTGCCGTTCTATCCGCTGGCCGCCTACGAAGGCTCGGCGCTGTGCGGGATCCTGCCCCTGTACCTGAGCGATACGCTTCGCCGCGGCCGCATCCTGATGTCCGTCCCCTATTTCGTGGCCGGAGGCATTGTGGCAACGAACGAAGAGGCGGAACAGTTGCTGCTCCAAAAGGCGATCGAATTGGGGAAGGAAACCCGCGCCGCCCACATTGCCCTGAGGCAATATAAAAGAAAAGTGCCGGGTGAGCTTCTGACCGACGACAGCTATTACAATCGCGAACTACCGCTGACCGCAGACCTTGATCAGATATGGAAGAGCATCAGCGATGCGAACAGAGCCAAAGTAGAGGAAACGAAGAAACACAACACGGTCCTGGAGTATCCGTCGGCGGATCTCGACACGTTTTACAAACTCCTCTTGCACGACCAGCATGGACAGGGCCTGCCGTGCGTGAGCCGGCGCTGGGTCGAGCTTCTCCTCGGCACTGGAACCTACCACATCGGCCTGTTGAAGCAGCAAGGGACGGTGGTTGCGGCCACTCTGGCGAAACGCTTCAAAGACACGGTCTCCTTCCCTCTCACCTGCCTGCCCAAGCATGACGAACCCGGCGAACTCTTTGCCTACGATCTTTATTGGAAGCTGATTACAACCCTGGCGGGCGAAGGAGTTCACATCTTTCATTCCGGGAGGATTCCCCGGGGGGATGTAGCTCCCCCGTACCGTCTGGGCTGGGGCGGCACAAAATGCACCTACTACTATCAGTCCCCTGGCGTGGGCACCTCCCCAGCGCAGCAAACCAATACGCGCGGAGCAAAGAGATCCCTGTTCGAATCGTTGTGGAAACGGACTCCTTTAAGTCTCGCCAAAACGATCGGTCCGCTAATCGTGAAGCAGTTCCCGTAGACGAGCCGAAGACTAGGGTGCCGGGTCCGTGACGCCTGCCAGCGGGTTGGGCTCATCCGGCTGGACACGGATGGCGACGCGCCTGCCCATCAAGGTTTGCCGGATGATCCGCGGTGTGACACTCAGAACCATCTGGAACGGATGAGTCTTCCAGTAAGCCCAGTATATGCGCCAGATTTCGCGCCATTCCGGGAGAATGGTGGCCGTTCCGGTAATCATCGGACCCTGGGCGCTGCCGAGATGGCAGAGCACGCGCGGATTGCGGCGCACACGCGTGACCTTGTAGGTATCCGACGGGGTGATGAATTCAATGCAGCCTGCGGTTACAATGGACCACACCTCCGTCGTCTTGAGTTCTCCGGAGGCCTTGTATGAGCCGAACCAGACCATGTATTGCTTCAAGGCGCGTTCGATTTCGGGAGTCATGGCGGACGGATTCACGAGGATGAAAGCCATATTAAGTTTTAACAGGATGATTTGGCAAGGCCATGCAGCGGCCTGGCCCGCGGAACGGCCTTGCGGCGTTGGAGCCGCTCCTCCGCTTCGCGCGTTCCAGTGACGGAAACCAGAAATTCCCGATGACTCCGACTTCCTCCCCATCCGCTGAAATCACGTCGCTGAGCGCCACGGAAATCGCCAGGCTCGTCAGTTCCGGCGCACTTTCGGCACGCGAGGTGGTCGATGAGCACATACGACGCATCGAGGCGGTCAATCCGAGTCTGAACGCCGTCGTTGTCCCGCTGTTCCAATCGGCCCGGACTGAGGCGGCGGCTTTGGATTCGGCGCGGGCCCGCGGCGGGTTGACCGGCCCCCTCTGCGGTGTGCCGATGACCGTCAAGGAAGCGTTCGAGGTCACTGGCACTCCCAGCACCATGGGGCTCACCGAACGTGCCGCACACTGCGCCTCGGCCGACGGCATCCTCGTAGCCAGGCTCCGCCAAGCGGGCGCCATCCTGCTCGGCAAGACCAACGTGCCGCTGCTGATGAAGGGCAATGAGACTTCCAACCCGCTGTATGGCCGCTGCAATAATCCCTGGAACTTGGAGCGCACGCCGGGAGGCTCTTCCGGGGGGGAAGCCGCCATCCTGGCTGCTCGCGGGTCGGCCCTGGGGCTCGGTTCCGATTATGGCGGCAGTCTGCGCCTCCCGGCGCATGCCTGTGGCATTCACGCCTTGAAACCGACCTCGGGACGCCTCACCATGCGCGGTTATGCGCGTTTCCGTTTCGGCCAGGAAGCGATCCTGCCGCAGCCAGGTCCGATGGCCCGAAGCGTCGAGGATCTAATCCTGGCCATGCGCATTCTGGGAGCGCCGGGGCAAGAAGCCGTCGATGAAAGTATCCCTCCGGTGGCGCTCGGCGATCCGGCGGCTGTGGATTTGAAGAGGCTCCGCGTGGGCTTCTACACAGACAATGGCATCATGATGCCGGCGCCCGCCCTGCGGCGCGCCGTGCTCGATGCGGCCAGCGCTCTGGAGCAACGCGGGGCAAGAGTGGAACTCTGGCAGCCCCCGGATGCCGCCGAGGCCTGGGAAATCCAGCTCCGTCTGATCTGCGCGGACGGCATGGCCAGCTATAGAAATGCCATGGGCAAAAGCCAGTGGAATGCGACCCTCCGCAGGAGCTTGCGCACGGCCGCGTTGCCGAAATTAGTGCGCGACACCCTCCGCGTGTCGCTGGAACTCGCCGGCCAACATCATTACGCCGAGCGCCTGCGGCGCAGAGGCGAGATCTCCGTCCCAGAATTTTTCCAGCTTGTCGAGCAGCGCTCGAATTACCGCAGAAGGTTTCTCTCCTCTCTGGACGCCGGGCAATTCGATGCGCTCTTGTGTCCGCCCGATGCGCTGCCCGCCGGACTCCACGGAAAGAGCTTCTTGGTGGGAGATGGGCAGAGCTACGCCGGCCTGTACAATTTGCTGGGTCTGCCCGCCGGCGTAGTCACCGCCACGAGGGTTCGCCCCGAGGAAGAGTCCGATCGGCAGCCGACTCGGGATCTCGCGCAGCGCACCGCACGCGAGATCGAGAAAGGCAGCGCCGGGCTGCCTGTTGGCATCCAGGTCGTGGCACGGCACTGGCGGGAAGAGATCGTTCTAGCGCTAATGGCTGCCCTGGAAGACCATTTCCGGCGCCTTCCGGAGTACCCTGTGCGGCCACCTATTTGAGTGGAGCTAAACCTGCGCTTAGTTCCTTCTTTCAGGAAATTCTCCAGCCGTTGCTCTGGCTCTGGCAGAAAGGCGCAGGGAAAGGCTAGAGCCAAATTGGCTAATACGTTTCCACTTTTTCCAAAGACGGTTTCCTCTCGCGGGTCAAGGTCCCGAGATTCGTATAAGCCATTTCCAAACAACGAGTTACAACTTTTCCCGCATCTGAAACCACTTGCTTGTGGCAAGACAATTGCTCCCTTTCACGACATAAATGGTTTCTGTACATCTTCCGAGATTTCTGTTTGGCTAACTGGTCGGGAAGAATTCATTTTGATTCAGTAAGATACGTGATATTTTCTGGCCCTAGGAGACATCCATGAAAGGCGTTGTACTCGCAGGGGGATTGGGGAGCCGCTTGAATCCCCTCACCAAGGTAACCAACAAACATCTGCTGCCCATCTACGACAAGCCGATGATCTATTACCCCATTCAGACACTGGTGAATGCGGGTATCCAGGATATCCTCGTGGTCACGGGCGGGAAGAACGCCGGAGAATTCCTGCGCCTTTTGGGGAATGGCAAGGAGTTCGGTCTCAAACACGTGAACTACACCTACCAGGAAGGCGAGGGCGGGATCGCGCACGCGCTGGGGCTGGCCGAATTTTTTGCGGATGGCGAGCCGATCTGCGTCATCCTCGGCGACAACATCATCGAAACCAACGTGTGCAAGGCCGCGGATGACTTCCGCAAGCAAGGCAAGGGCGCGAAGATCATTCTGAAGCAAGTGACCGACGCGGATCGCTTCGGCGTGGTCGAAATCCAAGGCGACCACATCGTCGGCATCGAGGAAAAACCCAAAGCGCCCAAGTCCAACCTCGCGGTCATCGGCATCTATTTCTACGACGCTTCCGTCTTCGAAAAGATCAAGGGTCTCAAACCCTCCGGGCGCGGGGAGCTGGAAATCACCGACGTCAACAACTTCTACGTTCAGGAAGGCTCGCTGACCTACGAAATGCTGGATGGCTGGTGGACCGACGCGGGAACGTTTGAATCGCTGCTGCGCGCGAACAATCTGGTTGCCTCGACGGGCGCCAACCATGTCCGGGCCAGCCTCCCCCAGGCTGCACCGGTGGCCGTCGGAGATCAAATCCGATGAATCTCTTTGTGACGGGAGGCGCCGGATTCATTGGCTCCAACTTCATCCGCCATATCCTGTCGCTGCGGCAGGGCCATCGCGTCGTGAATTACGACAAACTGACCTATGCGGGCAATCTGGCCAATCTCGAAACCGTCGCCGACGATCCGAACTACCGTTTCGTGAAAGGCGATATCTGCGATGGCCCCGCTGTCACCGCAGCCATGGAGGGCTGCGACGCTGTGATTCATTTTGCGGCCGAGTCGCACGTGGATCGCAGCATCTATGAACCGTCGGCGGCGATTGAGACCAATGTCACGGGAACGTTCGTTCTTCTACAGATCGCGCGGACATTGCAGGTGCAGCGCTTCGTCCACATTTCCACCGATGAAGTGTATGGCGACATTCTTCCCGGAGCCTTTGCGGACGAAGGTTCACATCTGCGCCCGAGCAGCCCGTATTCGGCGTCGAAGGCCGCTTCCGACCTGCTGGTGCTTTCCTACGTCCGGACCTACGGCTTTCCCGGTCTGATCACGCGCTCTTCGAATAACTATGGCCCGTTTCAATTCCCTGAAAAATTTCTGCCGCTGATGATCACCAACGCCCTGGACAGCAAACCGCTACCGATCTACGGGGACGGCGCGCAACAGCGCGACTGGTTGCACGTGGAAGACAACTGCCGCGGCATTTTGGCTGTGCTCGAGCGCGGGCGCATCGGCGAGGTCTACAACATTGGCGGGCTCGATATCGTGGAGAACTTGACGATGGCGCGGCGGCTGCTGCGCGTCATGAGCAAACCGGAAACGCTGCTGTCCTACGTCCAGGATCGTCCGGGCCATGACCGCCGCTATGCCCTGAAATGCGAGAAGATGGAGCGCGAACTCGGGTGGAAGCCGATGATTTCACTGGAAGACGGCCTGCGCCAGACGATCGAGTGGTACGGCGCCAATGCAACCTGGATGGCGGGCGTCCGGGGCGGCGAGTATCGCTCCTACTACGAGAAGTACTACGAAAACCGCGACTCCACGTTGCACGCGATCGCGCAGTCCGGGCCGAAAACCTCCCACTGACCTGCGGGCCATGCTACGCACAGGGATGATAAGGACAAACGATTCATGCAGCGATTGGACACATCTCTGCCGGGCGTGTACGAGCTGCGCCCCCGCATCTTTCGTGATGCCCGGGGCTTCTTCCTGGAAACGTACCACCGCGCCCAATTCGCCGAACTGGGCATCACCGACTCGTTCATCCAGGACAATCACTCCTGTTCGGGAAAAGGCACGCTCCGAGGACTGCACTACCAGTTGCGCCATGCGCAGGCCAAGGTATGCAGGGTGGTCGAGGGCGAGGCGTTCGACGTGGCCGTCGACATCCGCGCCGGCTCGCCCAACTTCGGGAAATGGACCAGCGTGCTTCTTTCCGCGGAGAAGCAGAATCAGATCTACATTCCGGCGGGATTCGCGCACGGCTTTCTGGCTTTAACCGATCGAGTCCAGTTCCTGTATAAGTGCAGCGATTTTTACGATTCGGCCGACGAACACGGCGTCCTTTGGAGCGACCCGGACCTGAACATCTCCTGGGGTGCGACCCATCCGCTGGTTTCAGAAAAAGACGCGAAGTATCCTCGCCTAGTGAATGTCCCGCGCGAATTCCTGCCGGTGTATTCCGGAACATGAGCATGCGGATTTTGCTGACCGGCAAGAACGGCCAGGTAGGCGCCGAGTTGGCACGATTCCTTCCTCACCTGGGAGCCGTCGTCGCGTTCGACCGGCAACAGTTGGATCTATCCCAGCCGGACCATGTCCGCCGCGCGATCCGGGAAATTCGGCCCCAGATTATCGTCAATGCGGCGGCTTACACCGCCGTCGACCAGGCGGAAACGGACGAGACCGCCGCACGCGCGATCAACGCGGAGGCTCCCAGGATCATCGCCGAGGAAGCGAAGAAGATCGGCGCCGGGGTCGTGCACTACTCGACCGATTATGTGTTCGATGGGTCGAAGACCTCCCCGTACGAAGAGGATGATCCTCCCCATCCGCTGAGTGTCTATGGGCGCACCAAACTCGCCGGAGAGCAGGCCATTCGCGACGCCGGAGTCCCCCACCTGATTTTTCGGACGGCGTGGGTCTACGGGACGCGAGGCCGGAATTTTCTGCTCACCATCCTGCGGCTGGCGACGCAGCGCGAGGAACTGAAGATCGTCCACGATCAGACCGGCGCGCCTACCTGGAGCCGCGAGATCGCCCGCGCCACAGCGTCCATCCTGGAGCAGCGCTGCCGAAGCGGCCCCGATGCATTTTCTCTGGCGCCCGTCAGTGGCACGTACCACATGACGGCAGGCGGCACCACCACCTGGTACGAGTTCGCGCAGGCAATTCTGGAGGAGGCGGCGCAAGCGCCTCGCGACCTTCCGTGGCTGGCGGCCGCAACCAGCGGGCATCCCCTGCTGGTTCGCCGGATCGTGCCCATCACCACGGCCGAATATCCGACTCCGGCGCGCCGCCCCGCGTATTCGGTTCTATCGAACTCCCGGCTAGGAAGCCGCTTCGGTTGCCAATTGCCTCCCTGGCGGGCCCAATTGCACAGCGCGTTTCGAGACGGAGAGTTGCCGCCGCTGATTCCGGCCGACTCGAATCGTTAACACGACTGCCTTGGGTTTCGGATAGCTTCGTTGCCGGAATGACTTCCTTCATGATTTCATTGGTGCCGGCGTAGATGCGCTCGACACGGCTATCGGCCCACATGCGGGCGATGGGGTACTCCGTCATATAGCCGTAACCGCCGTGCAGCTGGACGCATTCATCGAGGATGCGCCACTCACAGTCCGTGAGCCAGTATTTTGCCATGGCGGCCGTGACCGGATCGAGTTGGCCGGCGAGGTAGCGTTCGATGCAGTTGTCGAGGAAGACGCGCCCGACATGCGCTTCCGTCTTGCATTCGGCCAGTTTGAAGCGCGCATTCTGGAAATCGATCAGCGGCTTGCCGAAGGCCATCCGTTCCTTCACGTATTTGGTGGTGATGGCGACGGCCTGTTCAGCCGTTGCGACGGCGCCCACCCCGACCGCCAGCCGCTCGAAGGGCAGTTGCTGCATCATCTGGGCGAACCCCTGGCCTTCCCCCGAACCCAGCAGATTCGAGACCGGAACACGCACGGCGTCGAAGAAAAGCTCGCAGGTATCCTGGGCGTGCCGGCCCACTTTTTCGAGCGACCGGCCGACGCGGTAACCAGGAAGATCGGCCGCTTCAACGATGAGGAGCGACATCCCCTTGAGGCCAGGCGCTCGGGGATCGGTCTTTACGGCGAGGCAGAGGATGCCCGCCAGCGAGCCGTTGGTGATGAATGTCTTGGAACCGTCAATCACATAGTGTTCCCCATCGCGGCGCGCGGTGGTCTTGATGCCCTGCAAGTCCGAGCCCGCAGCGGGTTCTGTCATGGCGACGGCGCCGACCAATTCCCCGCGCGCCATGCGGGGGAGCCACTTGCGTTTTTGTTCCGGGTTGCCGTAAGCAAGGATGTAGTGCGCCACGATGCTGTGGACACTGGAACCGAAGTTGATTCCGGCCTGGGCCAACTCCTCGATCACGACGGCTTCCTGGCCGAACGTGCCCCCTGCTCCGCCGTACTCTTCGGACACGTCCGTGAGCAGCATGCCGACCCGGCCGGCGGCCGTCCAGGCTTCGGCATCCGGCCGATGCTGCTGGCACCAGCGTGGGTGGTGCGGCGCGAATTCTTCCAGCAAGAATTGGCGAACGGTTTTGCGGAAGGTCCGCAGTTCCTCATTCATCCACGTGGATTGATAAGTCACAGCCGCCATTGTAAAACAACCGGGCAGTTCCGCCCGGAATCCTTGCGATGGAATGTTCTATCGGGAACAGCTCGACCGTTCAATAAAGTGCCACGGCAGGAGAGTAGCTTTCCTCCGGTCATCACGGCGGAGGGTCAGGTGGCACAAATCAGTGCCAGGGATGCCGGAAGACTCCATTGGGTGACTCGCAAGGCGGGACGCTCGTAGGCCACAGCCCCAAGGTATCCGGCAGCCGGCGCTAGCGATTGCAGGCGCCAACGGTCCGGCCGTTGCAAATCGCCCACCGTCTCCAGCGTCTTGGTCTCCTGCAGCAAGGTGTGCGAAAAATCCACGTGTTTGACTCCCTGGCTGATCCCCTCCCCGTCCACCTTCAGGCACGCCTCCTTACGAGTCCAGCAGGCATAGAACGCATGGAGACGTTCTTCTTCGGGAAGGGCTGCCAGCGCTTGGATCTCCTGGGAGGAGAAAAACTGTCTCACGATCTGGTCCATGTCCGGAACGGGCTTCAGACACTCGACGTCCACACCCACCGGGCATGAGCGAGTGATGGCATAGAGAGCCAGATCGCCCGAATGGGAATGGCTGAAATGCAAGGGGGCCTGCGGCAGGCCGTCCTTCAGTTCCGGCTTCCCCAGCGGGCGAAAGCTGAATTCGATGTCGCGGGGATGCTGCTTCCGGTAACCGCTCAGGAGAATCCGCAGTATCCCGTGGCGAAGGATGTACGAGTCACGGTGCGCGGGAAAGTGAAATCCAGAGGCTTTGCTTCGCTCGGCTTCTGAAAGCAGCGTTACGAAGCGAGCCACCTCGTCGCGGAACTCGCTCAGCGCGGCGCACCACAGCTGGAGTTCGTCACTTCCCAGCGCGAGCGTTTCACGCGGAGGCGGCGAAGGCCAATGCAGCTTCGGAGTCGCGGCTGCTCGCTTCATTGATGTGTTCCTTAACACAACCCTTCATGGGCCGGCGTGACATCCCCAGCTGATCGATCAGGCAAAATCGTGGGAGAGTTCCGCCAGTTCGGCCGGGGTGAGCGCGCTCTCGGCCTGGTAGTGCGGATGATCGACGACGATCTTGGCGCCGCGGTTCCAGGCCTCGATCTGGGCCGGCGTCAGGCGGAACTTCAGGTATTGCACGGAGCTGATCCGCGTGTCGCCGATTTGCCGGGGATCGAACAGGGCCGGAGTGCGTTCGTTGCCGGCGGCAATCCAGATGTGGCGGTCGAGCCCCAGCAGACGCGGGAGCTCGACGTTCCGTTGCTCGGGGGTCTCGTATTCGATCAGCAGGGAGGCGGCCAGTTCGCCACGCGCGGGAATCAGTTCGTTGTAGGTCTCCACTTCGCGCCGGATCTCCTCCAGCTTGACGATCCGCTCGATGCGAATCATCTCCTGGATCTGATACCGGACGGTGGCGCGATTCTCGAACAGAAACGTGAGGTGCTCGCCCACACGCACGCGCCGGCGGTCCTTGAGCGCGATCATGGCGGGCCGCACACTCCGCTGGGGGAACAGGATTTGGAAATCCATCCGGCCGGTAGGCCCGGGCCAAGATTTGAATGGGATGGATGGGCCGCCGGCCGAGAGCCTGGTCGAACTGGATGGCGGCCAGCGGGCAATCGGTAGCCGTGATTTCCGGCTCCGACGCCTTCATCTCGTCGAAGGCTTTCTTGCCGGTCAGCATGGAAAGCGGGAAAAACTCCTTCTTCATGGCCCACGTGCCATCGTGCGCGGTGCACTGGTCGACCAGCGTCACCGAAGCCCCGGGGATCAGGCGCATCATGTCCCGCGAGCGATAGCCGATGTTCTGCGCCTTCAAATGGCAGGGCAGGTGGTAGCCGATTTTGCCGGGCGTGGAGCGAAAGTCGCGGTTAAACGTGCCGGCCTGCTTGAGCTGAAACAGATACTCGCAGAGGTCCATGGTAGCCGCGGCCACCTTGCGCGCCGCTTCGGTCCCGTCCAACTCGGCGTATTCCTTGCGCAACATATACGAGCACGTCGGATTGATGGCCAGGATCTTCTTGCCGGCTTCGACGTGCGGCAATAGCGATTCCACGTTGGAGCGGGCCAGCCGCTTGGCCAGCGCGATGTCGCCCGATTCGAGCGCCGGCATGCCGCAGCAATTCTGCTTCGGGCAGGAAAGCGCCACGCCGCTCTTGGCAAACACCTCGACCGCGTCCTTGGCCACCTGCGGGTTGTTGTAATTGACGAAGCAGGTCGTGAACAGGACGGCTTTGGTGGCATCCCCCACCGGGGCCGGCTGCCGGCGGAACCACTCCTCGAACGTCTCCGAATG
>JAIQGD010000047.1 GCA_020072765.1 Terriglobia bacterium | reverse complement strand
GATGAAACGACCGCCGACTTTGCGTGGACGCTGCTGATGGCCATCGCGCGCCGCCTGGTGGAAGGCGATGCCTGGATGCGCTCGGGCGCCTGGCCCGGATGGGACCTCGACCAACTCCTCGGCGGCGACGTCTGGGGCAAGACGCTCGGCATCATCGGCTTCGGCCGGATCGGCCGGGGGGTCGCGCGCCGCGCGCAGGGATTTCAGATGCGCGTGTTGTATGACGGTCACCACCGCGCGCCACTCGATGTCGAGAGGGAATTGCGCGCGGAATTCATCGACCGGGAGCGCCTGTTGCGCGAATCCGATTTCGTCACGCTGCACGTCCCTCTGCTTCCCGAGACGCGCCACCTGATTTCGAAGGAAGCATTCGAAAAAATGAAGCGCACCGCGTATCTCATCAACACCTCGCGCGGACCGGTGGTGGACGAAGCGGCGCTGGTCGAAGCGCTCGAACAGAAGAAGATCGCCGGCGCGGCGCTGGACGTCTACGAGCACGAGCCCAAGGTCCACCCGGCGCTGGTGGCGCGCAAGGACGTGATCCTCGCGCCGCATATCGCCAGCGCGACGGTCGATACGCGCACGAAAATGGCCGTGATGGCGGCCACCAACGCCGCGGCGCTCTTCGAAGGCCGCCGCCCGCCGAACGCCCTGAACGCGGACGCGCTCGGGCTTTAATCCCTGGAGGACACTGAAAATGGCACTGGTCACGCGCAATAACCTGAAGTTGACTCTGGAGGGCGCCCGCGCCGTGCTGGCTGCCACCGAGCGCCGCGCCGAAGAACTCGGCGCCCCGATGGATATTGCTGTCGTGGACGACGGAGGGCACTTGCTAGTCTTCGAGCGCATGGACGGCGCCAAGCCGTCGTCGATCTCAATCGCGCTGGTCAAGGCGCAGGCCGCGGCGCTGCGGCGCGGCCCCACGGGTCCCGCGAAGTCTGGCGATCAGGTGAATCTGCCCCTTGCGCTCGGACTGGCGATTGCCAGTCCCGCGCACCAGATCCCCATCCGGGGCGGCGTGCCGCTGGTTGTGGATGGTCAGGTGGTCGGAGCCGTCGGCACGCGCGCGGGGACCGAAGATCAAGATCTCGATGCCGCGCTCGTCGGAGCCGCGGCGCTTGCAAACGCGTGAAGCAGCTGGCGCAACGCGTGTTCCGCCGGACGCTCGCAGCCATCGACATTCCCGCGACGCTGGAGAAAACGCTTGGCCGCAGCGGCTCTCGCATCCGCGCCGGCGATGCCACGATTGACCTCCGGGAATTTAGCTCGATTCTGGCGATCGCCTACGGCAAGGCGTCGTGGGCGATGGCCGAGGGGTTGGCCCGCGCGCTGGCTCCTGATTATTCGCCTGAAGGAATCCTCGTCGTTCCGGGCGACGCGCCGCGCGAACTGCCGGGCTGGAAGATTTTCGCCGGCGGGCATCCCGTTCCCAACGCGGAGAGCTTCGCCGCGGGCCGGGAAATTCTGCAGCGCCTGGCGCAGTGCGACGACCGAACCCTGATCTTCTTTTTGCTTTCCGGCGGCGGATCGTCCCTGGTCGAGCAGCCGCTCGATCCCGGCGTGACGCTGGAGGATTTTCAGAAGCTGCACGCGGAGCTAGTGACCTGCGGCGCGCCCATTGGCGAAATGAATGCCGTGCGCAAACACCTGTCGGCGACCAAAGGCGGACGCCTGGCGACCATGGCGCCGCGTTCGATGAAGGTCACCCTCGCGATCAGCGACGTCCCCCCAGGGCAGGAATCCGCGCTCGCGTCCGGCCCGGCATTGCCCGATCCCACCACCGTTCGCGACGCCGAACGCGTCGTGGCCGAATACGATCTTCTGGGCAAGCTGCCTCCCTCGTTGCGCGTTGCGTTCGAGGAACATTCGCTCCACGAAACGCCCAAGCCCGGCGATCCCGCCTTCGCGCGCTCTCAATTCATTCTTCTGCTCGGCGAGCAGGAACTGCTGCGCGCGGCGCAGCACGCCTGCGAGGCCGAAGGCTGCGACAGCGTGTGTGACAATTCCACGGACAACTGGCCCGTTGAGAAAGCCGCCGAGTATCTGCTGGCACAGCTCGAAGTGCAGCGACAAGCGCATCCGGGCCGGCCGGTGGCCGTCCTTGCCGATGGCGAGCTGAGCAGCCCGGTGACCGGGAAGGGAATCGGCGGGCGCAACGCCGCGTTTGTGCTGGCTTGCGTGCCGAAGATTGCAGGGCGCGACATTACGGTGCTCAGTGCCGGAACCGACGGCATTGACGGGAACAGTCCTGCGGCGGGCGCGGTGGCAGATGGCGAAACGCTCGGGCGTGCCCGTGCCGCAGGCCTTGATCCGGCCGATTTCCAGCGCCGCAGCGATGCCTACAATTTTTTCGCGCGCCTGGGCGACGCAGTCCTCACCGGCCCGACCGGCAATAATCTGCGCGATCTGCGCATTCTGCTGGCTTCCGAAAGGCCGCTATGACGCTCTGGAGCTGGCTCGCCGCCGTCGTCCTGTTTCTGCAATTGCCGATTCCGCTGTACTGGTTTGTGGTGCACCCGCTGGTGAAATTCTGGCGCGGCCATCCGAAGGCCGCCTACTTCATCGGAGTGCTCTGCTCGTGGCCACCCGTGACCGCCGCCATGGTCGTATTTCGCCGCGCGCTTTTCCATCCCGGGTGGCCGCACGCGGCTGCCCTGGCATCGGGATTGGCGCTGATCGTTCTGGAGGGCTGGATCTTCTGGCGCGTCCAGCGGGATCTGGGCGGGGCGCGGCTGGTTGGGAAAACGGAGCTATCCGGTGGCGGAGAGGTGGCGCGCAGCGGGATTTACGCGCGCATCCGCCATCCGCGCTATACGGGCTCGTTTTTGGCAATTTTGGGCGCTTGTTTGCTTGCCGGGACGCGTCTGCTGTGGATGGTGGCCCTGGCGTGGGCCATGCTCACGCGGGTCGCGATCGCGCTGGAAGAAAGGGAACTGCGCGCGCGGTTTGGTGAGACTTACGAGGAGTACTGCCGCCGTGTCCCGCGATTTGTGCCGTTGGGCGGCAAGCACAGGAAAACATAGCTACGGTGCCGAACTGGCGTTGCCGGCGTCGTTTGAAAGCAGTCTGCGTGGCGTCGCGCGCCAGACGCAGGTGCGCTCAATCGCAGGACAGCCCGGAGCAGCTTTCTGTAAATTCGTGCCAGAGGATGACGCCCGCCGTTGCCACGGCGGCATTGCCGAGCAGAATGAAGGCCAGCTTCCTTTTCCTGCTGTTGGAGTTCGAGTTTGTGACCGGCACGGGAGCTTGCCCCCCTGCCGTCTGCGGGGCCACGCTGACGGAGTAAGACTGGCCCGGCTTGACGATTTGCTCCTGATCGTTGGCGGAGACCAGCAACGTTCCCTCAAAGGCGGTCACGGTCATTTTCGCCGGGCCGGTGAGGGCCACCTGTCCGTGCACGTTTTTACCATTTACTCCACGAACGGTGGCTAGCGGGGTTTCGATTTCGATCTGGCCGGGCGTGGCGGTGGAGAAGCCCAGGGTTCCCCGGTCCACACTGGCGAGCACCGTGTTTTCCTGCTGAAGGAGCTTGGCGGAGCTGGAGGCGAGCAGGTAAACCTGGATTCCTCGAAGGTTCAGGCGCAGCGAACCTTCCGCGTCGGTGGCGAAGGTGTCGCCCGTGTAGACACTGACGCCGGCCACGGCATTGGCATTGGCCAGCCGCGCATGCTGGGAGGTCACCACCATGCCCAGCGGCTTTTCGCTCGCGGCCAGGCAGGAGAGATTCAGCAGGCTGGCGATCACGATGGCAATCAGGCTGGATCGGGCGCCACAGCGAATGCGGGAACGCAAAGGAAACCTCCCAAGCAGTCTGCCTGTATCAAGGCCTGCAGACATAGTACTGGAACCTGATAGCGGATTTCGGTCCATTTCGCCAGCATGGGCCGCCA
Source organism: Terriglobia bacterium (assembly GCA_020072765.1). Classification (GTDB taxonomy): domain Bacteria; phylum Acidobacteriota; class Terriglobia; order Acidiferrales; family UBA7541; genus Palsa-295. The sequence goes on along the minus strand of JAIQGD010000047.1, from coordinate 19,215 downwards.
ATTGGTTACCCCCATCCCGTGATGCAATGGAAGCCCGCGTCCTGTATGATCGGAATTGCACGCGCCGTTTGCCGATGCCGGTGGAAAACCAAGCTTCGGGAAATGGCGTATTATGTGGTACCTAGCGTCGTGCGGATCGAACGGGCGCGGAAGGGGGAAGCAATCGAATGGCAAAATCTGGAAGCCAATTGCGGCTGGCCGTCCTGGGTGCCGGAAAAATGGGCGGCATCCTGGTCGAAGGATTTGTGAAGCAGGGACTGGCCTCGCCCCAGAATATTCGCGCCACGGTGCAGCACGCGGGCCAGCAGCGCAAGAGGCTGGCGGGCTGCTCGGTGGGGGCCAACAACCGTGCCGCCGTGCGCCATGCGGATGTGGTGTTGTTGTGCGTGAAGCCCCAAACCGTGGGGCAGGTGCTGGACGAGATTCGTCCCGAGCTGGATAAGAACAAGCTGCTGATCTCGATTGCCGCGTCCGTGCCGACCGATTACATCGAGCGGCGGCTGGGCGGGAAAGTTCCCGTGATTCGCGCGATGCCCAACACGCCTTCGATGGTGGGCGCGGGAATCACCGCCATATCGAAGGGCAAGTTCGCCCAGGCGCAGGACGTCGCGCTGGCGGAAAAGCTTTTCGGCGCCGTCGGCAAGACCGTGGTTCTGGACGAGAAGTACATGGACGCGGTCACGGGGCTCGCCGCGAGCGGTCCCGCGTTTATCTATATCATTCTCGAATCCCTAGCGGAGGGTGGCGTCAAGGCGGGCCTGCCGCGGGAGTTGGCGACGCTGCTGGCGGCCCAAATGGCGCTGGGCGCGGCGAAGGTCGTGATCGAGACCGGGGACCATCCCGCGCTTCTCAAGGACGCGGTCACCACGCCCGCCGGGTGCACCATCGACGGCATCCTGGAGCTGGAGGAGGGTGGCCTGCGCGTCACGCTGATCAAAGCCGTGATGAAAGCGGCGCAGCGCGCCAAGGAATTGCTCATTACCAGCGAGAAGTCTTAACAGCCGTCCGCCTGCAGGGAAACTAACCCAGACGCGCCGGAGCCTCGGGAGCGCCGCGCAGACCTTCCGCGATTGCCGAACTGGCCGGTCCTCGTCCCTGAACTGTCCGAACCCCTGACGACCGTTCGCTCAGCCGCTACGCCGCATTCTCCAGGACCATCACACCGGTGGCCGTGTTGGAGATGGCGATATGGTAGGCCTGGTGGACCACGGAGATCTTCCCGGATAGCGCGCCGCGCATGGCCAGCCAGAGAATGAACTCCGCGCCCTGCGCTCCGGCCTCGCGCACCAGGTCGCGAATGGACAGGCGCGCCAGGCTTTCCGGATCGTTCACAATCTTTTCCATGCACATCATGTCGAATTTCTTGTTGATCATCCCGGCGCGTTCTCCATCGAGCTGATGGGACAATCCTCCGGTGCCCAGCACCACGACCTTGAGGTCCTTGGGATAGGATTCGATAGCGCGGCCGATGGCCTGCCCGAGCTTGAAGCAACGGGCTGGCGAAGGCAGGGGATGCTGCACGGTGTTGATTTGCACCGGGATCGTCTTGATCCCCGCGTAGGAGTAGTTCGGCCAGAACAGCGACATGGGCACGGTGAAACCGTGATCCACATACATCTCCTGGCAGGACGCGATGTCAAATTCGTCGCGCACCAGCGACTCGATGATGTGCCACGAAAATTCCGGATCGCCCTGGAAGGGCGGAATCGTGGGGATGCCCCATCCTTCGTCGGCGTGCTGGTACTGGAAGGCCGCGCCGACGGCGAAGGTCGGCATCTTGTCGAGGAAGAAGTTCAGGCCGTGATCGTTGTAGATCACGATGGCCACATCGGGTTTCACTTTCTGCACCCAGGCCCGCGCCGGCGGATAGGCGGCAAAGAAGTCCTTCCAATACGGGTCATTCACCAGATCTTTTTCCTTGGGCACGGCGTTCCCGATCGCGGGAATATGAGAGGTCGTGAGTCCGCCAACGATGCGCGCCATAAGTTATTCTCCTTGTTCCTTCAGCAGCTTCTTGAACTCTTCCACGCTTACGCCGCGTTGCTGCGCGCCCACATCCTGCACGGTCAGCCCGAGCATCCCGGAGAATTTGGCCAGGTAGTAGATGCACCCGCCGGCGTGGATCATGGCCAGAACGTTGCGGTCGCGGATGGCCTTGCGCTGTTCCTCGTTGAGGCCGTACTTCGTGCAGTAGGCGTCTTCGTCCTTCAGGAATTCCTTGCGGTTTTCGGCCGTGTTGAGCGAGTAGCACATCTTGTTGAGGGCGTAGCCCTTCATCGCGGCCTTGCCGTCGAACATATAAGTGCCGGGAATGGGCGCTTCGTGGTGCATGGCGGAGGTCATTTCAAAACTCCTGTATTTAATCTGCTGCGCTCTTGCGAGCACGATCAAGGTCACGCTGGGACGTCCTGTGCGTCACGTATGGAGCGGTTTGGCCGTATGCCTGTGATTGGTAATGCCCGCCAAGCGCATTGACGTCCGGCTTTCTTTGATTGTTCATAGAATATCGCTGCCTGTCGCTGAAGGCAACCAGGACTTCTCTCTCCGGATATCTTGTATTGTGTTCGACTGCTCGTAAAGTGAAAATGTGGTTTAAGATGCGGCCCGCTAAGACTGGCCCGGTCTGTGAAAACAGGATATTCGCAAAGGAGATTGCCACATGAAAGCGATGCGCATCACGGCAGCGGGTGACCCGAGCGTTTTGCAGCTTCAAGACATCCCGCAGCCCAAGCCGGGGCCGGGTGAGGTGCTGATCCGTGTGGGCGCCTCCGGGGTGAACTTCGCGGATATCTACATGCGCAAGGGCGCCGTGCCGGTGCCGCTGCCCTTCACGCCGGGCATCGAAGGATCGGGCACGGTGGAGGCAGTGGGCGATGGCGTGAGCGACGTAAAGCCGGGCGACCGCGTCGCCTATGCCGGCCGGGGCCTGGGTTCGTATGCCGAATATGACGTGATGAAGGCCGCGCAACTGGCGCCGCTGCCGAAGGAAGTCAGCTTCGAGGACGGCGCTGCGGTGATCCTGCAAGGAATGACGGCGCATTATCTGTTGCACGAGTTCTATCGCGTCCAGCGCGGTTCCACGGTTCTGGTGCACGCCGCCGCGGGCGGCATGGGGCTGCTTCTGGTCCACTGGCTGAAGCATCTGGGCGCCGTGGCCATCGGCACGGTCTCGACCGAAGAGAAGGCCCGGATTGCCCGGGAGGCGGGCGCCGATCACGTGATCGTCTACACCAAGCAGGACTTCGCCGAAGAGGCGAAGAAGTTCACGGGAGGGAAGGGCGTCGATTACGTAATCGACGGCGTGGGCAAAACGACGTTCACGAAAAATCTCGACGCCCTGCGCCACCGCGGCTGGGCCACGGTCTTTGGCATGGCCAGCGGTCCGGCGGAGCCGCTCGCCCCCAATTCGCTGATGACCAAGTCCATCACGATCTCGGGCGGCGCGCTGTTCAATTACGTCGTCACGCGCGACGAGTTGCTGGCCCGCGCGCGCGACGTCTTCACCGGCCTGCGCGAAGGATGGCTCAAGCTGCGCATCGATCGCGCGTTTCCCCTGGAGCAGGCCGCTGAGGCCCACCGCCTGCTCGAAAGCCGTCAAACCACCGGCAAGCTCATTTTGAAGACCGGGGTCTGACGGCTCGCGCAGTGGAGCGGCGCGCTACCGCGATGCGACGATGACGCCGCAGGCGATGCGGGCCCCGGCATTCCCCGCCGGATCGGTCTTGTTGTCGTCGGCTTTCTCGTGGATCACCAGCGCGGTCCCGCCGGAATGAAACAGCGAGTTCTCGCCGGCGCCGAGCGTCACGTGCGAGGCCATCACGGACAGATGGGCGGTGCCGTCTTTGGCCACGTCGAAACTCGGCAGGTCGCCCGCGTGTGCGCCCATCGGGTTTTCCGTGCCATGCTGCTTGTTCTCGGGGTTGAAGTGCGGCCCGGCGGACTTAAAGTCGGGCGCTTCGCATTTGCCTACGGCGTGGATGTGCAGGGCGTGCGTTCCCGGCGGGAGATTCGATAGGGTGGCCGTGATGTGTACTCCGCCGTCCATGGGCACGAGTATGGCGGCTCCCACGGTTTTTCCTTCCGCATTCACCAGGTCCGCGTGCGCACTCTTGGGGGCGGTCTGTGCGTAGAGTGCCGAGGCAAACAACAGGGCCGGAACAACCACCAGTAATTGAATTTTCATTTCTTCCTCCTCCGATGAAACGGTGTGTGTCGCTCTGCCGGTTACATTAGGGCCCATGGTAGCAGGATTCACCGTGCCGCCCCAAGGAGCGGCGATGCCTCACGCCGCAATCGGCGTTGCGGGATGCGGTTCTCCCTGTGCCCGGCGCGCAAATCTCGCGGCCGTTACCAGCGCAGAAGAATCAGTTCCGCACAGAAGCCGGGGCCCATCGCCGCGAGAACGCTCCATGTGCCCGGCACCGGGCGGCGGTTTCTGAACACATCCTCCAAGACCAGCAGGACCGACGTGGAAGAAATATTGCCCACCTTGCGCAGACAGTCCCACGACGCCTGAAGGTCTGTTTCCTCGATCCCGAGTGCGGTGGCGGTCGCTTTGAGCACTTTGGGGCCGCCGGTGTGCATGATCCAGCTCCCGATGCTGCTTCGGGCAAGACCCTGTTCTCCGAGGAACTCATCGACATCCTGGCCCATATGCCGCAGCACGACCTTAGGGACGTCGGGCGACAACACGATGTGAAAGCCTTTTTCCGAGATGTTCCAGCCCATCACGTGCTCGCTATCAGGATAGAAGATGGACTTCGTGGCGATAATTTCGGGCCCGCTCAATTCCAGACTGGATCCAGTGATGATAGCTGCCGCGGCGCCGTCGCCGAATAGCAGCGAGGATATCAGGTGAGCCTTCGAAATATCGTCGCGCTGGAGCGTGAGGGAACAGAGTTCGACGGACAAGAGTGCGGCTGCTTGATCGGGGCAACCACGAACAAAGTCCGCCGCGCGTGAAATTCCGGCCGCGCCGGCCACGCAGCCGAGCCCGAAAATAGGCGTGCGCCGGATATTGGGGGACAAGCCCATGCGGTTGATGAGCCGGGCGTCGAGTGATGGCGCGGCAATGCCGGTCACGGAAGTGACAATGATCGCCCCGAGGTCTCGCGGCTGGAGGCCTGCGCTGACCAGCGCGCGGCAAAGAGCCTGCTCCCCCAGTTCCAGCCCCACTTCGATCCACGCGTTGTTGGCTTCTCCCCAGGTCTGCAAGTTCTCGTAAAAGTCCAGCGGACGAGCCAGATACCGGCCCTCCACGGTCATGCGTTCGCCCAGGCGCTCGAGGGCTTCCGGTTTAGGCAGGCGATCGCGCCAGAAGTGTTTCAGGGTTTGGACCAAGACTTCCTGCTTGTAGTAGTGCCTGGGGAAAGCACTTCCTACCCCAACGATTCTCATGGACGCGCTCCCGGAGCGTCACCCTCTGCGGGCGGCGCAGCAACCTAGCCTGAGTCGAACTGGCCTTCCATCTCGATACTTGAATTTGGCCCTAGATCGAATATGTGATGCCGCTTGGGAGGAGGCTGACAGGAGCGATGAAATGGCGCCTCTGAAACCGCGATTTTCTTCCCATCCCGCCAGTCTGTTGAGGCTGGTGCGTCGAACCGCCTCAAACGTTATCTATGATTACCGATCTGATGCCGACGTCCGGCCTCGGGTTGCGCCCAGCTGCGCACTGCTTGCAGCGAGTCCTGGGCTATCGCGCAGCCTGGCGTCCCATAGGGGATGGTTTGGCATGTCAGCCCAGGGGTTGCCGGGTCGATTCATCCGAGGCGGAGAAAATGTCGAACACAACGACTAATTGGAAGGGATCATATCGCGCCAGAAAAAAAGGATGCCCCGGGTCCGTTGGGTGGACCCGGGGCGGGTGGAGAGAGGGCTACTGGGCCGAACAAATCGTTTCAACGGAGCCGGCGACCGGTCTTTCCGGTGGAAGCGCCTGGGCGTTTCCGGCGGCTCGACAGCGCTGCGTCAGTAATTCCAGGTTCGCAGCGCCATCGCGATTCGGAAGACAATCTGCAGTCCGAGCACGATCAGCGTGTCGCGAACCGCAGCCCATTTTTCCTTCATGGAGTTATCCTCGATAGCCACGGAGAGCGCACCTTGATCCGCGGGTGCGCCGCCATCCGGGGGCCGACAATCGAGATGGAACCTTGCGCTCACGATATTCCTTTAGTTGAGGACGTAGATGGGATTGTCGTGCTCGACCGCAGCGACCATGGATTTGAAGATATCCACGTCCCAGCTATCGGCGATGCGCAGCCGGAGCGATTCGTTGGTCTCCGACACCAGGCGGCCGCGCAGCGGCACGCGCACGTTCCCCATCACCACTCTGAGAACCACCGGTTGCCCCATCCAGACTGCGTAGCCACCTTCCATGAGTTCTCCTCTGGGTGTCGCGGCCTTGAATGGAGGCAGTCTGGCTGACCGAGGACTATGGACCAATGGTACAGGCAGCCAAACCTGATAGGAGAAAGGTACTAGCGCCCTTGTCGTTCGCTCGGTCTTGCCGGGGCTTTTCTGCTATCGTAAACGAGGGACTGGGACTCGGTGATTGGTCGTGAGACAAGGAAACTAGGCGCATGATCGAACTCTTCAAGCATCTTCTGTTGCAACTGTACGACGTCCGGGGACTGATCGAGTGGGGCGGCACGGTGCTGGTCTGCACGATTGTGTTTGTGGAAACCGGGATGTTCGTGGGGTTCTTCTTGCCGGGGGATTCCTTGCTGGTGACGGCGGGGGTGTTTGCCGGTGCCGGGCAATTGAAGCTGGTCTGGCTGCTGTCGCTGGTCACGCTGTGCGCCATCCTGGGCGACCAGGTGGGTTACTGGATTGGCCGGCAGGCGGGCCAGAGCTTGTATCGCCGCGAAGAGTCGCGCTTCTTCAAGAAGAAGCACCTGGAGCGCGCGCACGAATTCTACGAGCGGTACGGCGGTAAAACGATCATTTTGGCGCGTTTTGTGCCCATTATCCGCACGTTTTGCCCGCCCGTGGCCGGGGCGGCGCAGATGAGCTATGCCCAGTACCTGGTCTACGACATCTGCGGTGGCTTTCTTTGGGTCTGGAGCATGGTGCTGGTGGGCTACACGCTGGGCCGCACGATTCCCAACGTGGACAAACGCATTCATTACATCATCGCAGTGGTGATTGTACTGTCGCTGATGCCGGCGGCCTATCACGCCCTGAAGGCGCGGCGCCAGCCGCCGCCGGCGGGGATCCCGGGCGCGGAACAAGAGAGAGAGTAAGGCCGCCGAGGGGAAGAACGTCCGATGGAAGAACGAAACGGGGAGCCTGGCAGCCCCCCGTGTCGTTTACTCGTTAAGCCGCGGCGCGGCGGAATGGCCTTCGCCGTCGGTTCGCACCGCAAGAGCGGTGTGTAGAGTGGTCTCGTCAATTCAACTTGATGCCCGGTGGAGTCATCCTTTCCTCCGTGCATGCGGTCTTACAAGGGCACTCATACGCTCGTGTCAGGGTGAATGCAAGAGGAAATTTAGGGGCGGGCCGGGCGGGGGTTGGGCGCAAAAGTACAGAGGGGAAGAGCGCTCTACTGCGCCGAAGCACTACCGAAGGAATAGCGCCTCCCGGACCTGATCGCGGCCAACGAAGGTCTTGGACGAGCGGAATTTTCCAAACAGATCCAAGATTTCACGGTTTTGAAAGACATGCGCATGGACCGCGATCGTCGGCGCAGCGACGACTTCCACGGTCTGGCTGTCCATGATGCGGTACCGGCGAAAATGCTCTGCGGGCCGGCTGTGGAATAGTGCGAGTAAGGCGCCACCCGGATGCAGCGCCTGGAAGAGGCGTTCCATCAGGGGTGGGACGAGATCCGCATCGAAATAGTCCAGCAGGTCCCAGGCCAGAATTCCGTGGAAGTTGTGCTCGGGGTAGCCCAGGGCGTCCTGGAGAAAATTGGCCATGAGCAGTTGCGGCGAGAGCTTGCCGGAGTCCGCGCCGCTGGGGATCGCCCGCTGCCGTTCTTCCTCGGAGGTAATAAATTCCTTCCAGCCGCGCAGCACGTCCTCGGTCGAAATTCGATACCCTTTGTCGACGAAGAAACTGATCGTGGATTGCCAAACCGAGCCGAGATCGAGCACGCGCGCGCGCGGGACGTCGGCGAGCAGGTCGAGGAATTGCTGCAGTCCGTTGGACGCGCGAAAGCTGCTAGCGTGCGCCGCCGAAGCGGCGGGGCCTGGTTTTAAGGGCTGCACGGCGACGGCCGCCGCGGTCGCGCGCATCTTGGCGGTCCAGTTCACGGGATGATCTCTTCGTGTTCGGTAGCCACGGGTACCACGTCCGGAATTACCGCGGGCATCTTGGGAGCGGCGGCCACGGGCTTGGATGCCACGCCAGCGGCAATCATCTCCACGGTTCCGCGCAGGAAGGCGCCGTCGTCAATGCGAATCCGGGGCGCGAGCACTTTTCCCTGCACGCGGCTGGAGGCGCCCAGGTGCAGACTTTCGGCCGCGTGCAAACTCCCCTCGACGTGTCCATGGATCACCAGTTCACGGGCCTCCATGTCCGCATGGATGCGGCCCTTGGCCCCCACGGTCACGCGCGCGCCTGCCATGCGAACTTTGCCCCGCACCTCTCCGTCAATGTATAGATCGGAATTTCCCGAGATTTCTCCAGCAATCTTGAGATGCGAATCGATAGCGGATTCAGCAACCCCCAGCGCTGGGCGGGCGGGTTCGGCGGCGGACGATGGAACGGCAGGCGCGTGTGACGATGCGGGCTCCGCCGGCGACTGCATAGCGCTGTGTGACGGAAGCGGCGCGGCCAGCCGCGCGTCCGCTTTTGAAGAAGGCCTGTTCTGTGCAGATTTATTCCACATGAAAACCTCCGCCTCTCAGGATTTCCCGGATGCGGGGCTGGTCCGCAACTATCCTGGCGCTGGTCGAACTATAGTACAGACGAAACCGAGTGTAAACGGCCAGTCTATCGCGGAGCCACTACCCGTCAACAAGGGAGGGACTGAGATAGGCCGAGGCGGAATCGGAGGTCTGGGAGTCGGCATGACGCATCTCCCAGAGGGCCACCAGCATTCCGGCCAGTTCATGGAAGAAGATCTTGGTCCCGCCGCGGGTGCGCCACCAGTTATCCGGGTCATAGTCGGAATCCCGGGCGGCGACCACGCGGAGGGTGGTCCCGGGCGGGAAGGTGCGCGCACAGATATAACGAGACCGGCGCGTGTGGTAATCCGACGTGACCAGCAGAATCCGTTTCCATCCGTGCTGGGTGATCGTCTGCCCAATTACGGCGGCTTCATCCCTTGTATTTTCAGCATGATGCGCCAGGCGGACGATGGCGCTTGGTGGCACGCCCCGGGCCGCCAGATCGTGCTCCTCCAATTCGGCAATGCCTGCGTAGGGGCGCAAGTACCGGCCGCTGGCTATGACACGAGGTGCCCAACCATTCTTGAATAGTTCGGCGGCGCGCGCGGCGCGGTCCCCGTGGTAGTTGTCGTCGCCCAGGACCACGATGGCATCGGAAGCCGCCGGCGCTTCGTCCACCACCCAGGCGTGGCCGGCCAGCCGGAGCAGCGGGCGGCGCACCAGATAGATGGCCATGACGACGCACACGAAAAACAGGAGAAATATCAATCGAAAGAAAATCCCACCATGTTGGATGTGCGGCAAGGGGCGGGAGCGTTTGGGGCAAGCCATTAGGAGGTGGGGTCCATCTGGCGCAGGCGTTCGGCCGCCTGCTCGGGAAGCGAGGCGTTGAAATAAACTTCCTTGATGCTGTAGGACTTGCTGCGGGTTTCCAGGATGGGGAGGATTTCGATATGCCAGTGATAGTCGCCCGCCAGCGTTTGCCAGTATTCGCTGAGTTCGCCTTTCACTTGTAGGGTGCTGGGTGCGGTGTGCACGACCATGTGATAGCTGCGTGCCACCTGCGTCAGCCGGCGCAGGGTGCGGCCCAGCAGGATAGCCAGATGGCGGCGATTTTCGGCGGGGGCGAGTGTTTCGAATTGAAAATTGTGAGTTCGCGGAATGATCCAGGTTTCAAACGGCACCCGCGAGGCGTAGGGGCAGAAGGCATAGTAATCGCCGACATTGTCCACCACGCGCTTGGCCTGGCGGATTTCCTGGCGCAGGATATCGCAAAAGACGCAGCGTTCCCGGTCGCGGTACCATTCGCGCGCCGCGCGCAGTTCGTATAAAACGCGGCGCGGCACAAAGGTCGTGGCGGTCACCTGCGAATGGGCATGCGGCCATTCCTCACCGGACTCCAGCCCCTGATTCTTGAAGACAGTGACGTATTTGAAGCGAGCGTCGCGTTTCAGGTCCGCGACTCGCCGCGCATAGGCATCGAGCACGCGCTCGATTTCCTCGTCGGGCAAGCGATCCAGCGAGCGGCCGTGGTCGGGTGTCTCCACGATGATTTCGTGCGCTCCCACCGGAGCCATGCGGTCGAAGATCCCTTCCGCACTGCGCTCCAAATCCCCTTCAATGTGATACAGCGGACGAAAATGAGGATACACGCGCACCGGCCGGGGCCCCTGCGCCGGCAGCTCCAGCAGCAGCGGGGCTTCCCGGGCGCTTTCCGGACAGAGCGGACAAGCGCCGGCTCGCTCTTTTTCACGCTCGGTGGGGCCGACAATCACCCAGCTTCGAGTGATCGGGTCTTTGCGGAGTTCCATAAGATCCTTGGGTGAGGCAAACCCAAGGCCATCTTATACCCAACCCTTGGCGGGGAACAAAGGCAACTGCGGGGGATGGTCTGGCCGGGCCGCAGGTTGAAATCCAGTTAATCCGTGAAAGGGAAGTGGTTGTAGTTTACACTGCGAAAACCCGCGCCAGAAATTCGGCGGGGAAAACCTCTTGAGCGCCTCTTCCGCGAACGATTCCAGAACCGCGCCGGGCGGCACACCAAGCGCCGCTGGACGGAAGATGACCGTCCTGCCGATGATCGCGGCGACTTACTTTATGGTCGCCGGCGGTCCCTACGGCCTCGAAGAGATTGTCCAAAAAACGGGATACCGCGCGACGCTGCTGATTCTGCTGCTCACGCCCCTGCTGTGGAGCGTGCCCACGGCCATGATGGTGAGCGAGCTGTCCACGGCCATTCCCGAAGAAGGCGGCTTTTATATCTGGGTCCGGCGCGGCATGGGACGCTTCTGGGGATACCAGGAAACATGGCTCACGCTCGCCGGGAGTGTTTTCGAGATGGCGCTGTACCCCAATCTCTTTGTGGATTACATCGGACGGCTGTTTCCGGCCGTGGTGCTCGGTCATAGGGGGCTCGCCATCGGTTTCGGGATGATCGCGTTGTGCTCGGCATGGAATATCCTCGGCGCGGGGGCGGTTGGGAAAGGTTCGCTGGTGCTCAACGTGGCGCTTCTGGCGCCGTTCGCGTGCCTGATCGGGTTCGCCCTGGTCCACGCGCATCAGGGCGCGGCGGGCCCGGCTCCGCTGCGGCACGCCGACCTGCTGGGCGGCGTCCTGATCGCCATGTGGAACTACATGGGCTGGGACAATCTTTCCACGATTGCGGGCGAGGTCGATAAGCCCCAGCGTACCTACAGCCGCGCAATGTTTGGTGCGGTGGTGCTGGTCGTGGCCAGTTATCTTCTGCCCGTCGCGGCCGTGGCCCGGGCAGGGATTGATCCGAACCTCTGGGTGACGGGTGGCTGGGTGGACGTCGGGCGGCTGATCGGCGGTCAGGCGCTGGCCGTGGCGATTGCCGGGGCCGCTGTGCTCGGCGCGGTGGGCACCTTCGGCACACTGATGATGTCGTTCACCCGGCTGCCGGCGGTGATGGCCGAGGACGACTACCTGCCGCGCGTCTTCGCCCGGAAGCATCGGATCACGGGTGCTCCGTGGGTGGCTATCACGGCGTGCGCGCTTCTGTGGGCGATCTGCTACCCGCTGGGCTTCGAACGGAGTCTGCTGCTCGATGTGCTGCTTACCGGATTGAGCGTTTTGCTCGAGTTTTGGGCGCTGGTGGCGCTGCGGATTCGCGAGCCGGAACTGGCGCGGCCGTATCGCGTGCCGGGAGGACTGGCGGGAGCGATCGCCCTCGGGCTGCCTCCGCTGGGACTGATGATTGCGACGGTGGTGCGCAACGGCAGCGAATGGATCGGCAGGACCAACGAACTCGCGGTTGGCGTGGCCGTGGTCGCCGGCGGCGTGGCGGTGTACTTTCTCAGCGCCGCGGTCCGGCGCAAGGACGCGGCCTGACCCAGCCCGACGCGGAAGTTGTGTGATGAATTCGCTGAGACGGCGGACCGCCGCGGCGATGGGAACGCCATGCTATTCTGAAATACGATGAACGAGAACGGTAAAGACAGCCGTACTTTTATGGAAGCCGCCCTGGACGAGGCGCGGGCAGCGGCGGCGCGCGGCGAGGTGCCGGTGGGCGCGGTGGTTGTCGTGGACGGCCGGATCGTTGCGCGCGCGGGGAACCGCACCATCACGGACTGCGATCCCACGGCGCATGCGGAAATGGTGGCGCTGCGCGAAGCGGCGAAGGTTGTGGGCAACTATCGCCTGCTGGACGCCGCCGTGTACGTCACCATCGAACCCTGCGCCATGTGCGCCGGAGCCATGATTCAGGCGCGCGTCAGTCATTTGGTCTACGGCGCGGACGACCTCAAGGGTGGCGCGGCGCGTTCCTGCTTCTCGATCCTCGATCACCCGCAGCTTAACCACCGCGTCGAAGTCACGCCCGGCGTGCTGGCCGAAGAAGCCGCCGCCCTGCTGAGGGATTTCTTCGCCGCGAGACGATAAGCAGGGGCGGCAAGCGGCGTTGGTTTGCCACTACTTCAGGCTCATCCCGCCCCTATCGCCTATCTCCGCTTCCACAACCTGTGTGGAAGCAAATACGTGAATCCGGCGAATGCCTCCCAGTGAGTGGAGGTGGTGGTCAGCCCCCGGTTGAACCCCGCATCCAGCACGAGGTTGCTCCGCGCCGCATAGCTCACGGCCCAGAGATTGCCGACCGCGTGGCCGCGGAGAAATGGCTGCGTGAAATGCCAGAGTTCGCCGGCAATCGTCCAGCGTCTTCCGGCCGCGTGCGAGATGGATAGCGTCTGCCCGAATTGAACGCGGTGCACGCCGCCTTGCGCCATCTCATTGAACAAGACATTCGCATCGTAGTGAAAACCCTTTACGTCCGCGCTGGCCAGCAGCACCAGCGATTGATGCGCGCTGCCGATATCGAGGTCCGGCACGCCGCCGCCATAGAGACTCCGAAAATAGCTTGCCGCCAGGGTCGGTCGCGCGCCCTCTCCTTTCAGCAAGACCACTTGCGCGCCCACGGATTCGCCCCCGGTTCCGTCGGCGGGTTTTCCCCCGGTGTGACAGTGCGCGTAGGGGTTGGATGAGAAAAGTAGCTCGATGCGCGAGGTGACCGAGAGCTTGACCACCTCATTCAAGCCTACCTGAGAAGCGAGTTCGGGCGAATCCGCGGCGCCGAGAACGCCGGTTTCGAATTGCAGATAGCCCGTGGGAGTCAGAGTGGCCGGAGTGGAGACCGTGGGCCTGCCGGGATTGGCGGCGATATCGGCGTCGCCCGCCTGTTGCGCGCATGCGGGCTGCGCCCATAGCAAGAATACGATCGCTGAAACGGCTGTCCACCGCATGCGCTAGGCCTGGCCCGCCTCCGCCGATGATGCTATCCCGATTCCGGGCGGCAGCGCCACACCCGATCGAAGGGGATGGCACGCCGGAGGCCGCGAACACCATGAGGAGACAGAAGAAAGAATGGCGGAGAGGGTGGGATTCGAACCCACGGTAGGGTTCCCCCTACACTCGCTTTCGAGGCGAGCTCTTTCAACCGCTCAGACACCTCTCCGCGCCGTGCGTGCTGTTTTTTTAGCTTAACAAACCACCGGGGCAGTCACAACTCCGCATGTGGGTTGGGCCGCATTTCTCACAACGATGCCAAACGCGCGGGAAGAGTCCTGGAAGCGCAGCAGGGGCAGTGCGACAGCGGAATGGGCGCCGCAAGCTGTTGGGCGTCAAGACATGCGTTACACGGTGCTGCGAGCAAGGCACTGAAAGGCCCGGAAAACTGTGTAGGGCGCGGCGCGCGCCGCTTTGGAGTGCGGGAGCTTGCTCCCGCTTTCACCCGGCCACATGGGCTTCCGCTTCCGCCCGGCGAAGCTTGCTTCGCCGTGTCCGCCGCGAGGAACATGCTGCCGCGCGGCAAAGCGGCGGCAAGCCACCGCACTCCAAAGGGGTGTCACTCTGGATGGGGTAACCTGGGCTGGGAAGGTTTCGGCTTCGTCGAAGTTACCGCAACCGGCAAGCCGGCGGCCCCGAGTGCTTGGGGCCGCGGTTGCTCATCTGATGCAACGGCTGTTTCGATTTAGTGCTCGTGTTTTGAGCTGTCGTGTTCTTGTTGCTGCTTGGGAGGTTCGGCGCGCCGCTGTTGTTGTTGCTGTGGCTGTTGTTGCTGCTGCTGCTGCGGCTGCTGCTGTTGCTGCGGGGCGGCTCCCTGTTTGCGTTCCGCGGGCGGGTGCACGTCGTACATTTCCTCGCGAGCCTTCACCGGCGGCGTGTACCTCATCGGGCGGCGCTCTTCGGGCGGCTGTTGTTGCTGCTGTTGCTGTTGCGGCGCTTGCGTGGTGGCGGCTCCCCGGCTGGTTGGAGGAGGCTGTGCCGCTCCCGTGCCGCGCCCGGTTTGCTCCCACGTTCGTCCGCGAGGCGGCTGCGGAGTGGCTGTGCCCTGCGCGGGCTGTTCGGTGACGGTTCCGCGCGGCGGCTGCGCCGTGGTTGTGCCCCGAGGAGGCTCGAAGGTGCGGTAGCCGGGACGCGGCTGCTCCTGCTCCGTCGTGGTTCTGCCCCGAGGACCGGCCGGCTGGCTCGGCGCGCGGCCGGGGGTGGGAGCCTCCTGGGCCTGGCGCTGGCGAGTTTCGACCGCGGGATTCAGGCGCACTACCGCGGAGCGCTCGGAAAATGGAATGGCGGGCCTGACGTTGGAAACCCTTGCCGTGGACGAAATGTAGCTGGTGCGCGTGGGAGCCATGGGCTCGGATTCCGTCACGCGGGCGCGCCCGATCTGCTCGGAAGTGATGCGCATCGCTCCGGGGCCCACGGGCCGCGCGCCGACGAAGGTTTCGCGCGAGACGGCGGTGACCGAGCGGGCGTCGTTGGCGTAGGTGTAGTTCACGCGGGTGACGTCGCGGTTGATCACCACGGTGTTGTAGACGTTGGTGACCTGCGTGATGTTCACCACGCGCGTGTTGGTGATGTTGACGTTTTGCACGTAGCGCGGGCTGCAGCGGTATGCGGGCACATAAACGTCACGCGGCCCCAGCGGGAACCACGCCACGCCGGAAAATCCTCCGCCGAACGACACCGCTACACTGAAGCCGCCTCCGCCGACGAAGGCGACCAGCGCCGGCGCGTACACGGGACGCACGACCATGGGTCCCGGCACCCAGGCCCAGCGGTCTCTCCGGTAGCACCAGCGGCCGTAGTGAAACGGCGCGAATCCCCAGGGTTCATCGTCCATCCAGGTCCAGCCCCACGGCGCGATGTAGACCCAGTGGCCGTAGTGGTAGGGCGCCCAACCCACGGCGACGCGCTGGGGCACCCAGACCATTCCGTAGTCGTCATCCGATTCCCAGGAGCCGTACTCGTCCAGGTCGTAGTAGCCGTCGACGTCGCGCGAGACATAGCGGGCGGAAAGGGAATGGTTTTCCCGGTCGTCGCGAGACTGGCACCACTCTTCGAAGTTGTCGTAGCCGGGCGCCTCCTGGGCGTCGTTGGTGAGTTCGTCCGTGCCCGTGAAGGTGTACTGCTGGTTGGAGCTAAGTTCGTAGGATTCGCCGCCGCCGGTCACCTGCGCTTCTCCGGCGCGCACGACGATGATGGTGGAGGCGCCGCCTGGATCGGTCTGGATCTCATATTGGCCCGCGCGCGTCAGCGTCAGCGCGAGATTGGGCGTGTCGATTTCAAAGGCCTCGCCCGGCGACAGGCGGCGCAAGTGCACCTGGATGATTCCCTGCGCTAGTTGCATCTGCACGGTGCGGTCATCGAGGGTGAGGAAGGAAATGCCGGTGTTGTCTGCCAGGCGAAGGGCCGTGCTGCCGATGTGAACTTCGCCCCGGGAATTCTGGTCGGCCCAGAGATTGTCGCCCGTCGTCAGCGGGCGGTTCGGATCGGCGCGCACCCAATCCTGATTGCCCGCAAGCTGGTAGGAAATCGAGCCCTGGACGTAATTCAGCCGGGCCACGCGGCCCGGCGGATCGTCCTGCGCGGCGGTGGAGGCAGGAAGGATTACCAAGACTCCTGCGAGGAAAAGCGAGAGTAGGAAGAACGAGCCTGCTTTTCTCATGTTCGTGAGCCCTTTCGCGACTGCGTTCTTGATACCACAGTCAGCTCGTGGAGCCAACTTAATGCGACCAGCCACGTAAACCATCCAACAACTCGTATCGGCCAGGTGGTCATAGCCCTTCACCCATCCTCTCCATACGATGCGCCGCAGCCGTCATAGGTCTATTCGGCCTGGGCGCCGCTCAGCGGGAGTGCCCGCCCGCCGAACGGTTGCCTCCGGAACTGCCTCCGCGGTTGCCGCCGCCTCCCCGCGGTGCGCTGTTTCCGCCGCGCGGCGCACTTCCTCCGCTGTTGCGTGGCGCGCTCGATCCGCCGTACGGCCCGCTACCGTAAGAACCTCGACCATACGATCCGCCGCCGCGCGGCGTCACGATGGGCTGCCGCATGTTGAGCGGGTGCCGCGGCGCGGGATTCGAGTAGCTTTCGCGTGGCTGGGATGCCGGGGGATGGAACTCGCGCTGCGGCGCACTGGGCGGCGCAAAGCCACGGTTGGACTCCTGCGGCTGTGGTGCACGCGCAGGAGGCGTGAATCGCTGCCAGCCGCTGCGATTCTCCGGCTGCGGTGCTGCGCTGCGAGATGGCTGGCCCGCCGGGGAAGAGAATGTGCCGCGCGGGGAGCCATTCGGTGCGGTGCGGTTGTTGGAGCCGGAGTTTGGCATCTGGCGATTGGCCCCCGCGGATGGGGGAGGAGTGAACGGACGCCATCCCGGGCGGCTTGATTGCGGCGCACTCGGTGCGGGTCCGCGATTCGCCGCCGTCGTTTGCGCGGGCATTTGTGAGAACGGCTGAGACGAAGACGACGGTCGGCCGGACGGATTGCCGTTGCGGTTGCCGCCGAAGGTTGATCCGCCGCGGCCTGTGTTGCTCGGGCCTGCGAAGGAGCGCGAGCCTGGTGCGTTCGCCGGAGAGTTCGTCCGCGAGCCCGGGCTGAAGAACCGCTGCGACGCGGGCGGCACGTTGCGAACCGACGAAGGATTGGCAAAGCGGCCCGACGGGCTGAAGCTTTCCCGCGAAGGAGACACGGGCATCTTGCCGGTCATCAGGCTGGCCTTCCGGAACGACACTTCGCTGATCGGTTGCTGATGCGGCGACACGGCGCCGCGGCCGAACTCGTTGCCTCCCATCGAGCTCATGCCGGCGCGCACGCGAGGATTCGACATCGCGCCATCCAGGTTCGAATACCGGTGTCCATGCTCGCCCGCCAGTGGGCCGAAGCCGTCGTGATAATTGTTGATGGTCGTCCTGTTGTAAATGTTCGTGACGTTGACGCGATTGCCCCAGCGGCCGTACCACGGGTGATACCAATCGCCCGGCCCGCAGGGCAGCCAGCCGACGCGCCCATATCCGCCGAACCCGAAACCAAAACTGACGCCCCAGCCGCCTCCCCCGAAGCCGAAGAAGGAGACGTACGCCGGCGCCCAAACTGGATAGTAAGCCGGATACACGGCCACAGGTCCCGGCCACCAGACCCAGTCCCCGCCGTAAACGAACCACCGGCCATAGTGATACGGCGCCCATCCCCACGGCTCATCGGAAACCCAGGTCCAGCCGTAGTCGGGTTCCCAGCACCAGCGCCCCGCGCGATAAGGCGCCCAGCCATGTTCCACGGCCGGGACCCACACCGGCCCGTAGTCCGGGACTTCGCTCCACCGGCCATACGCATCGAGGTCTTCCGATCCGGTGTAGTAGTGGTTGGTCTTGCGCCAGCTTTCCGCGGTGTTGATCCGGTGGTCGCGCTCGTTGTTCCACTTGTCCCAGTCATCTTTGCCGGGAGCGCTGTCGGTTCTGTATTGGGGGTTGTCCGTGCCCGCGACGGTGATCATCTGGCCCTGCTCGACGCGGGTGGTCCCTTGCGGCTCGGAAACCTCCGCGGAGCCTTTGCGGACGATGACTTGCGTTTCGGCGTCGGAATTCACCAGGATGCGGTACTCGCCCGGTCCCAGTGGATGGATGGCCGCATTGGGAGTGTCGATCTCGGTGTCGGCTTCGCTGCCCTTGAGGACGTTGTAGGTCACCAGTCCTTGCCCGACCTGCACCTGAATGTGGGTGCGGTCCAAGGTCGTCACTTTGGCCGTAGCGCTATCCGACATGCGCAGGATATCGGCCCAGTCGAGCTGAAGTTCCGCGCGCGATTTCTGTCCCACGGCCACGCGGTCGCCCGCCACCACGGGCGTGTTGAGCGTGACGGCTGTCCAGTCGCCACTATCGCCCCGCTGCGAGGAAACGTCGCCATGCATGAAGCTGACGCGGGCCACACCCTTTTGCAGCTCGACCGGGCCGTCGCTAGCCTGCGCGGATGAGCCGGTCTGGCCTTGGGCATTGGCAGACGCCGCGCTCAGCGCCAGAACAACCACCGCGAGACTTGCTAGATAACTTTTCATGGCACACCCCCCGGCAACAACGACGTCAGAAACGTTTGCATCCACGCAGGAGAGTGCAGGACCAATGCCAAACTGCCCGTTTTTGGAAAGTTCGCGTAACTCCCTGTGGACTCGATAGTTGCAAGGCGCGATCTGGGGCACGGGTCTTAGGTTTAGCGGTTGATGGTGGTGGTTTTCACGCAGCAGTGGTGGATTTCAACCACTCGCAAATGCGTGCTTGTGGACCGGAAACACTTTGACGAATATGCAGACGAGCTACTCTTCTTTTTCGGCGGTATCGGGGACGCCCATGGTGGAGAGGCGGTAGCGCAGGGCGTTGCGGGAAAGTCCCAGGGCGCGGGCGGCCTGGCTCTTGTTGCCGTTGGCGCGCCGCAGCGCCTCGCGAATAATTTCCTGCTCCCACTGGTCGAGCGTCATGCCCTCGGGGAGAAGGGCCGTCGCGCCCGCCGGTGTGCGCGGCGGCGAGGCGTCGAGATGAATGTCCGCCACGTCGAGCGCCGTGCCGACAGAGAGCGCCACGCCGCGCTGGATGATGTTTTCGAGTT
>JAIQGD010000046.1 GCA_020072765.1 Terriglobia bacterium | reverse complement strand
CCGCGAGCGTTCTGCCGCTGGCACAGCGCTATTTTCTGTTTTAGCGGGCCGGCGTACCGGGGCAGAATGCTCAGCGAGGTTTGTGCAGGAGCTTGTAGAGATCGTTGGCGCCTCGGAATTCCTGCTCGAGGTCTTTGCTGGCGAGGTGCGTGCGGAGGTAGTCGATGGCCTGCGCGAGGCGATCGAGCGCGCGCGAAAGGTTCTGCTGGTTGGTGAGCAGGATGTCGCGCCAGATGTCGTAGGGGCTGCCGGCGAGGCGCAGCGTGTCCTGAAGGCCGGGCCCGGCGAGCGCCAGCGGGAGGCCGGTTTCGTCGGTTTCGTCCTGCACCACTCGCGCCAGCGCCACGCAGACCAGTTGCGGGAGGTGCGACACGATTCCCACCGCCCAATCGTGCGTTTCCGGATCGCCCCAGACGGGCTGCGCGCCGATGGCGCGAACCACCGCGGCAAACTCCTTCACGCGCGGATCCGAATCAGTCTCCGATCCCATCAGTGGGTAGGGAGCGCCGCGAAACAGTTCGGCGTCGGCGTGCTCGATGCCCGAATGCTCCTTGCCGGCCATGGGATGGCCGCCGAGAAACCGCGCGCCGCCGCGAAAATGTTCCTGCGCCGCGCGGCAGACGACGGTTTTCGTGCTGCACGCATCGGTGACCAGCGCGCGGGGTTCCGCGGATGCGGCGATCGCGGGCAGCACGTCGATGGTGGCGACAATCGGCAGCGCCAGATAGACGAGATCGGCGCCGCGCACGGCGCTGGCGATATCCGGAGCGGCTTCGTCCACCGCGCCCAGGGCCACGGCCCGCTTGGCCGAGCCGCCGCGGCTGTAACCGGCCAGCGAAATGCCACGGAAGTGTTTCCGCAGGGCCAGGGCGAACGATCCACCGATCAGGCCCGTCCCGATAATCGCCGCACGCCGAAAGCTGACAGTGTTGGCCATCGCTCACCCGGCGCTGACGGTCATGATAGCCAGGCGGCGGAGGCCGGCGCCGGGCATACGGACCGAGCCGGCCGCAGGGTCTGCGTCACTTTTTGCCTCGTGCCGCTGTCTTGGATTCGGACTTGAGCCACGCCATCTGCTGGCGCAGCTTCTCGCCGACTTTTTCGATGGGATGGTTCTTCTCCTGATCGAGGAGCTTGTTGTACTGGGGACGCCCCGCCTGATTTTCGAGGATCCATTCCTTCGCGAACACGCCGGACTGAATTTCCTCGAGGACTTTCTTCATGTTGTCGCGGACATGCTGATCGATCACGCGGGGGCCGCGGGTGATGTCGCCGAATTTCGCGGTCTCGCTGACGAACTGGTGCATCTTGGCGATGCCGCCTTCGTAAATCAGGTCGACGATCAGCTTCAGCTCGTGAAGGCACTCGAAATAGGCGGCTTCGGGCTGATAACCGGCCGCGACCAGCGTCTCCCAGCCGGCCTGGATGAGTTCGCGGGCGCCGCCGCACAGAACGGCCTGCTCGCCGAAGAGGTCCGTCTCGGTTTCCTCGCCAAAGGTGGTTTCGATGACGCCGGGCTTGGTGCCGCCGATGGCGTCGGCGTAGGCCAGCGTGCGCTCGAAGGCGTGGCCCGAAGCATCCTGGTGGACTGCGAGAAGGCAGGGCACGCCGCGTCCTTCTTCGTATTGCCGCCGGACGAGATTGCCGGGTCCCTTGGGAGCGACCATGGTCACGTCGACATTGGCCGGCGGAGCGATCTGGCCGTAGTGGACGTTGAAGCCGTGGGAGAACAGCAGCATGGAGCCCGGCTTGAGGTTGGGCGCCACGTCGCTGCGGTACATCGCCGGCTGGGCCATATCCGGAGCGAGCATCACAATGACGTCCGCGCCGCGCGAGGCTTCGGCCGGTGAGACCAGCTTCCAGCCGTCTTTTTCCCCTTGCGTCCAGGAAGGACCGCCCTTGCGCAGCCCGACCACGACATTGAGCTTGCTATCGCGCAGATTCAACGCGTGCGCGCGGCCCTGGCTACCGTAGCCGAGCACGGCAATGCGCTTGCCCTTGAGCGCCTGCGGTTTTGCATCTTTCTCCCAAAACATCTTCGCCATTGTGTCTCTCCTTAGAAGTGCGGTGAATTGTAATCAGGCGCCGGTGACAGCGCCCTCGGAAGCCGAGGAAACCAGCTTCGCGTATTTCGCCATGACCCCGGTGGTGTAGCGCGGAGCAGGAGGCTTCCATTGCGCGCGGCGTTCTTCGAGATTGGCCGCGACGTCGAGGCGGCGCGCGCGCACGTCGAGCGTGATGACATCGCCATCGCGAACCAGCGCGATGGGGCCGCCGACTGCCGCTTCCGGGGCCACGTGGCCGACCATAAAGCCGTGCGTGGCGCCGCTGAAACGTCCGTCGGTGATCAGCGCCGTGGATTCGCTCAAGCCCTGACCCACGATGGCGCCGGTGACGCCCAGCATTTCCCGCATCCCCGGACCGCCCTTCGGGCCTTCGTAGCGGATGACCACGACGTCGCCGGCCTTGATCCGGCGCTGCTGCACGGCTTCGAACGCGGCCTCTTCGGAATCGAACACGCGAGCGGGCCCGCTGTGCAGAAGCCGGTCGTGGCCGGCAAGCTTCACCACGCAGCCATCGGGCGCCAGAGAGCCGCGCAGGATGGCGAGGCCGCCTTCCTTCTTGAGGGGGTTCGAGAGGGGGCGGATCACTTCCTGACCGGGCGTCTCGCGGACCTGCGAAATTTCCTCGAACAGCGTTTTGCCCGAGACCGTGGGGCCGTCGTGCAGCAGCCCCGCTTCCCGCAGGCGGTGCCCCAGCAGCCTCATGCCGCCTGCTGCATACATATCCGGCGCGGCAAAACGGCCGCCGGGCTTCAGATCGGCCAGCAGGGGAGTCTTCGCGGCGATTGTGTCAAACTCATCGATGGTCAAGGGCACGCCGGCATCGCGAGCGATGGCCAGCAGATGCATCACGGCGTTGGTCGAGCCGCCGGAAGCGGCGACGGAGGCGATGGCGTTCTCGATCGAGTCGTGGGTGATGAATTGCCGCGGACGCAGGTCCTTTTTCAGAAGCTGCATCACGGCCACGCCACTGTCGAAGGCGGCCTGACCCTTGCGCGGGTCGGTGGCGGGGACTTCGCTCAGTCCCAGGGGAGAAATGCCCAGGAAAGAAATGGCCAAAGCCATGGTGTTGGCCGTGAATTGCCCGCCGCAGGCTCCGGCGCCTGGACACGCCTTGTTTTCGAGCTCGCACACTTCTTTTTCGGTCATTTTGCCGGCGGAATATGCCCCCACGGCTTCGAACACATCCTGAATCGTGACTTCGTGTCCGTGGAATTGGCCGGGCATGATCGAGCCGCCGTAGAGAGCCAGGCCCGGGAGATTCAGCCGCGCCAGCGCCATCACCGTGCCGGGGATGGTCTTGTCGCAGCCGCAGATGGCGATGACCGCATCGAACAGGTGGCCGCGGACGAAAAGCTCGATGGAGTCGGCGATCACTTCGCGCGAAACGAGGGAGGCCTTCATGCCTTCCGTACCCATGGAAATCCCGTCGGAAATGGCGATGGTGTTGCACTCGATGGGGGTTCCGCCGGCAGCCCGGATGCCTTCCTTCACTTTCTCGGCGAGGGTCCGGAAGTGAAGGTTGCAGGGCATCACTTCGGTCCAGGTGTTGGCGACCGCCACCAGGGGACGCTCCAAATCCGCGTCGGTGAGACCCGTAGCTTTCAGCATGGCCCGCGCGGGCGCACGGGAAATGCTCTTCTTGATCGCGTCGCTTAGCATGATGGCCTTTCGAAGCTTGTATGAAATAAAGGAGCCCTAAAACAAAAAGCCCCGCTGCCTGTTGCCAGGGCGGGGCGCAATCTCCTGAGTGTCGCTCAGGAGGGCGGTCCCCACCCGATGGTTACGTATACCCGGTGGCGAATCGGTCGCATCATAGAGTAACGTCTCATTTCCGAATCGACAATCGGTTTTGCGGGCCCGCGCAGAGCGACGGGCCGGCCCCGGTTCCATCCGGCAGCAAACGCCGTAACCGCCATTAAGCCCCACCCTGCCGGATAAGTCAAATTTGTAATTCTTGCGAACGGTATAAACGAAGGATATGAGCGCGGGCCTGCCGGGGCACTGCCGCTGGATGGTAAAGGCAGGGCCTTGGGCGGATCGAATGGGCCTGCATCGGGCCGTTGCTCCCGGCTGGGGCGCGGCAGGAACTGCTTGACGCAGCGCAGTGCACCCTGTATATTCACCTTTCGGTCACGCAGACCGAGGGAATCGCAAGGAACTTCGAGACCGCGCCATGACGACGTACGCACTGAGTTTCGCCTTTACGTACCGCTTCCTCTACTGGGGGAAGCGGGCCGGCGAGACGCGCGCGGAAGCAATCAGCAACTAGAAGCCGCACAAAGTTTCGAACACCGGCCGCGAACCTCCAGACGAGGACGCGGCTTTTTTGTTGTTTGGGCCCTGTGGACCGGATGGAATGCGGGATGCCGAGGAGGCATGGCGGACCCTATGAAGATCAGCGATTGGCGTAGGAAAATCGATGCGATTGATACGGCGCTGCTCCACCTGTTGAACCTGCGGGCCGAGCTGGCGCTGGAAGTGGGAAGAATGAAGCAGGAGGAAGGGGTCAAGCTGCGGGCTCCGGTGCGCGAGCAGGAGATCCTGTCGCGCATGAAGGAATTGAATCCCGGGCCGCTCGATAGCGAGGCCGTGGACAGGGTTTACCAGCTGATTTTAAACGAATCGATCCGCTTGCAGGAACTCCACGGATGTGGGGCGCCCGGGCCGGCGGAAGGGAAGCAGGGCGCATCGCGCCCGGAGCAAGGAAAAGCGGGACGTGCATGATCGTTGAGAAACACGCGCGGGTGGCCTTTCAGGGGGAGCGCGGCGCCTTCAGCGAAGAGGCGGCCGTGAAACTCCTGGGCGAGGAGATCACGCTGGTGCCGCGCCCGACGTTCGAGGCGGCGTTCAGCGCGATTCGGGACGGCGTGGCGGATTACATTCTGGCGCCGATCGAGAACAGCTTGGCGGGGTCGATCCACCGGTCGTTCGATTTGCTGGTCGAGAGCCGCCTGAACATCATTGGGGAGGTCATTATTCCGATCGTGCACAATTTGATCGGCGTGCCGGGAGCGGCGTTCGACGACATCGCCGTGGTGGAATCGCATCCGGTGGCACTGGCGCAGTGCGAGCGGTTCTTCAGCGCGCATCCGCAGCTGAAGAGGATCGCGACCGAAGATACGGCGGGCAGCGTGCGCGACGTGGTGCGCGCAGGAGACCGGACGCGGGCGGCGATTGCGGGGCGGCGCGCCGCGGATTCTGCTGCTTTCGGCGTCGCCGGCCGTGCCGGAAAATGCGGACAAGCTTTCGCTGGTCTTTCAGCTCGATAACCGGCCGGGGGCGCTCTATCACGCGCTCGAGCCGTTCGCGCGGCGGAACTTGAACCTGCTGAAGATCGAAAGCCGTCCGGTGCACGGGCGGCCGTGGCAGTGGCGTTTTTATCTGGACCTGCAGGCATCGCGGCGCGATCCCGAGGTCGCGGCGGCGCTGGCGGAGCTGGAGAAGCTGGTGGTGGATTTGCGGATTCTGGGATCGTACCCATCCGCGGCGATATCAGGCGGTACAAAACCATAGAGATTTGCGAGGGCTGAACAATGATCATCAATATGCTGAGCACCGCAACCGAAGAACAAATCAATCACGTCGTGGAGCGCATCAAGGAATGCGGCTATCAGGCGCACGTGATCCGCGGGGAGGAGAGAACCGTGATCGGAGTCGTGGGGAAAAGTGAGCGGCATCGGAGCGAACTCGAGGCGCTGCGCTCGGCGCCGGGCGTCGAGGAAATCGTGCCCATTTCGCATCCCTTCAAGCTGGCGGCGCGAAGCTGCCGGCCCGAAGGCACCGTGCTGGACCTGGGCAAGGGAGTCACGATCGGAGGAACGGAGATCGTCGTGGCGGCCGGGCCGTGCGCCGTGGAATCGGCCGAACAGATCGCGGATATCGCCGCGCGCGTGGCCAAGGCCGGAGCAAAGCTGCTGCGCGGCGGCGCGTTCAAGCCGCGCACCTCGCCCTACAGCTTTCAAGGGATGGGCGAGACGGGGCTGAAGCTGATGCGAGACGCGGCCGACAAGAACGGCCTGCTCGTGGTCACTGAGGTGATGGATCCGTCGCAGATCGAAATCATGCTGCCCTACGTGGATGTGTTGCAGGTGGGCGCGCGCAACATGCAGAACTACCACCTGCTCCGGGGACTCGGGGAGATCGACAAGCCCGTGCTCCTGAAGCGCGGGATGTCCGCCACGATCGAAGAACTGCTGCTGTGCGCCGAATACATCATGGCCGGCGGCAACTACAAGGTAATCCTGTGCGAGCGCGGCATCCGCACGTTCGATACCTATCTGCGCAACACGCTGGACATCGCGGCTATCCCCGTGATCAAGAGTCTGTCGCACCTGCCGGTGGTGGCCGACCCCTCGCACGGTACGGGGCGGCGCGACAAAGTTGCGCCGATGGCGCGCGCGGCGGTGGCGGCCGGGGCCGACGGGTTGATCATCGAGGTGCATCCTGACCCGGAGCGGGCGCTCTCCGACGGCGCACAGTCGCTCTATCCCGACCAATTCGAACAGCTCATGAAGGAGATTCGGGCCATCGCCCCGGCCGTGGGACGTACGGTGGGCGGGCCCCAAGTGGGCACGGCGCGCGCGATCTGAAGCTCCCCCAAGGCCTCGAATCGGGGAGTGGGACGCGTGTATGTAGTGCTGAAAGAACGTACTTAGCGGAATGTTCTGGCGCTGCGCTACTTTGGCGTTGACAGGGCGTGGCAATGAGGGTAAGTTTGGTATTCGCTATGCTCTGGCTCCCTAACGCATGTTGTCTTTGTTGTAGGAAGACACACATGTGTGCCTCCGGGGCGCCTGGGTTCTTAAGCTAAGTTCGCAATTAAACTGGACTTGAGTTCAACCCGCCCTCGGAGTGAATCCGGGAGGCGGGTTTTTTTATGGTCGTGAGCGACCTGAAGATGGATGGCCATGCGATGGAAATAAGCGACCGATTCGATCACCTGAAGATGCTGGAAGCCGAGAGCCTGTTCATTCTGCGCGAGGCGGCCGCGGAATTTGCCCACCCGGTGATGCTCTACTCGATCGGCAAGGATTCCTCCGTCATGCTGCGCCTGGCGCAGAAGGCGTTTTTCCCCGGGAAGATTCCATTCCCCCTGCTGCATGTGGATACCAGCTACAAGTTTCCGGAAATGATCGAGTTTCGCGATTGGTACGCGCAGCACGTGGGCGCCGAACTGATCGTGCATAAGAACCAGAAGGCCCTCGACGAGGGCGCGAACCCCTATGCGCTGGGCACGCAGAAATGCTGCGGGCTGCTGAAGACGCGGGCGCTGCTGGACGCGCTGGCGCATGGCGGGTTTGACGCGGCGTTTGGGGGCGCGCGCCGCGACGAGGAAAAATCCCGCGCCAAGGAGCGCGTCTATTCCTTCCGCGATTCACTCGGGCAATGGGATCCGAAGAACCAGCGTCCGGAGCTCTGGGGCCTGTACAACGGGCGGCACCACAAGGGGGAAAGCATCCGCGTGTTTCCGCTCTCGAACTGGACGGAGATGGATGTGTGGCTGTACATCCACGCGGAGAAGATTCCGATTGTGCCACTCTATTTCGCGAAAGAGCGCGAAGCCGTGGTCCGGGGCAATTCACTGCTGCTGCTGCAAACGGGCGTGCAGCTTCTTCCCGGGGAGAAGGCGCAGAGCGTGAAGTGCCGGATGAGGTCGCTGGGCTGCGTTCCGTGCACGGGCGCGATCCGTTCGGAAGCGGACACGGTACCGAAGATTATCGAGGAGATGGTGTCGTTCCGGCGCTCGGAGCGGGAGAATCGTGCCATCGATCATGACGAAGAAGGCTCGATGGAAATGAAAAAACGCGAGGGGTACTTCTAATGCCGAGCGCAGAACCCAAAACGGCCGGCGCATCGTTGGACAGCGCGGGATTGCTCACGCCCGCGGCGGGCCTGTTGCGATTCAGCACCGCCGGAAGCGTCGATGACGGCAAGTCGACGCTGATCGGCCGGCTTCTCTACGACAGTCAGGCAATCTTTGAGGACCAACTCGCCTCGGTGCGCAAGAGCAAGGTCAACCGGTCGAGCGGCCCCATCGATTTCTCCCTGCTGACGGACGGGCTGCGCGCCGAGCGCGAGCAGGGCATTACGATTGACGTGGCCTACCGCTATTTTTCGAGCCCCCGCCGGAAGTTCATCATCGCCGACACGCCGGGGCACGAGCAGTACACCCGGAACATGGCGACGGGCGCTTCGACGGCGGATGCCGCCGTGGTGCTGATCGATGCCACCAAGGGAGTGCTGCGGCAATCGCGCCGGCATGCCTACATCGCCCATCTGCTGGGGGTCGAGCACATCGTGGCCGCGGTCAACAAGATGGACCTAGTGGGCTTCTCGCAGGAAGTGTTCGAGCGCATCACGGCGGAATTTCGCGCCTTCGCGAATCATCTGGGCATCGGCGAGGTCTACGCCGTGCCGGTGAGCGCGCTGGAAGGCGACAACGTGGTGCGGCGCAGCAAGCGCATGCCATGGTTCGAGGGTCCGGCGCTGCTGGAGTTTCTCGAGAGCGTGCCGGTGGGCGATGGCGCAATATCCAGCCCGCTGCGCTTTCCGGTGCAGTACGTGGTGCGGCCCGACGCGAGCTTCCGCGGATTTGCGGGCCGGGTGGCCTCGGGCGAACTCCGTCCGGGGATGAGCGTGGTGGCGCTGCCTTCGGGCGTCAAGACGAAGGTGCAGTCGATCGTCACGTTCGAAGACGAACTGGAGAGGGCCGGCCCGGGGAACTCGATTACCGTCACGCTCGAAGACGAAATCGACCTCAGCCGTGGCGACATGCTGGCGGGCGAGGAACAGCCGCCATCCACCGGCACGGAATTTCAAGCCACGCTGGTGTGGATGCATCCGGAGCCGCTGGACCCGCACAAAATTTATCTGCTGAAACACACCACGCGGACCGTGCGCGGCCGCGTGAGCCAGATTCGCTATCGGGTGGACATCAACACGCTGGAGCACGCCCTGGCGACGCGGCTGGAGATGAACGACATCGCCGCGGTGGACGTGAAGACAACGCTCCCGCTGTTCTTCGATCCGTACCGCGCGAACCGCACGACGGGAAGCTTCATCGTCATCGACCCGCACACCAATGCCACGGTCGGCGCCGGGATCATCGAGCGCGCGATTGTGCACAGCCACATGGCGCGGACGTCCTCCGGGCAGGCCGGCCAGCCGCGCATTGCCAAGGAGGAACGGCTGCTGCGGTTCGGGCATCCCTCGGCGGCCATTTGGGTGATGGGCCGGCCGCACGTGGCCGAACTGGTCGAGCGGAGGCTGTTTGACGAAGGCTGGCACGTGCAACTGGCCGGGCCCAACGATTTTCTGGCGCACGAGCTGGTCACGGTCGCCAAGGCCTTCTGTCTGTCCGGGCTGGTCACGGTTTTTTGCCCGGCCGACGACGGCACCAACCAAAAGCAGGTGGTGCGCGCGATCTTGGGTCCGGAATCATTTTTTGCCGTGCGCATCCAGGACGACACCGATGAAGAAGCCGTGAACCGCATCGTCGGCGTCTTGCGCAAATGGCGCGACAAGCATACGGACGCGCAGAAGGGAACACCATGAGCCAGCCGGCGCTTGCCGAAGAATTTGAATCGCTTGCCGCAGAGGGCGTGGTCGACCGCGTGCTCGCGGAAAGCCAGGGCGCTGCGTGCATCACGTGCAGCTTCCAGGCGGAGGACATGATCGTGCTGGACCTGTTGCGGCAGCGCCAGCCGAAGATTCCCGTGCTCTTCCTCGACACCGGATATCACTTCGCCGAGACGTACGCCTACCGCGACCGCATGGCCCAGGCCTGGAATTTGAATGTGCAGAACCTCGCGGCAAAGCAGACCGTGGCCGAGCAGGAGGTGCAATTCGGCGTTCTCCACCGCACCGATCCCGGACGCTGCTGCCAGTTGCGGAAGGTGGAACCACTCTTCGGCGCGCTGGAAAAATTCGAGGTGTGGTTCACGGGGCTGCGCCGCGAACAATCGCCCACGCGAAAAAATCTGAAGGTGGTCGAGCACCACGTGCTGCCCAGCGGGAAAGTGCTGCTGAAGGTGAGTCCTCTGGCCGCGTGGACATGGGGACAGCTTTGGGAGTACACCGCCAGCCACAAAATCGATTCCCTGCCGCTCTATGATGCCGGCTACCGCAGCATCGGCTGCGAGCCTTGCACGGCCATCCCCGCCGCGGGTGCGGACCCCCGATCGGGACGGTGGGGCGGGAACAAACTGGAGTGCGGGATTCACACCTTTTCGAAACGGGCAGAGCAATGAATGTTCTCATCGGATTCTTGATCGCCCTGGCGGCGGGGCTGACCGGCATCGGCGGGGGGCAGCTTAACGGTGCCGGCGCTCGTCCTGATCGTGGGTTCACCGGTAGCTGATTGTGATCACGCTGTTTGCGGCTGTCGTGAACGGCGGTCTCGGCTATGGCTTTTCTTCGATCACCGTTCCGCTTGCCTTGCTCTTTTTGTCCAATCGCGTTCTTAATCCGGCATTAGTCCCGATCGAAGTCGTGCTCAATGCGTACGCATTGTTCGTCAATCGCGACGCTGTGGCGTCCGTCTGGCGGAGGGTGTCGCTTATAGTTGTGGGTTTGATTCCTGGCGTGATTGTTGGAACCTTGATCGTTTCCCGAGTGAGTCAGCCCTGGCTAAAACTGTGGACATATTTCGTCTTGCTGCCGGTAATTCTGACTCAGGCCGCCGGCTATCGCCGTCCGATCCGCTCAGAGCGTTCCATCGGGCTTCCATTCGGAGCGGGCCTTGGCGTGTTGTA
Organism: Terriglobia bacterium; assembly: GCA_020072765.1. GTDB lineage: Bacteria > Acidobacteriota > Terriglobia > Acidiferrales > UBA7541 > Palsa-295. The sequence goes on along the minus strand of JAIQGD010000046.1, from coordinate 40,307 downwards.
CTCGGTGACCACGGTCTCTGGTCCACCTCTGGCCGTGCTGCTCAACAATCAGGGATTAGCCAAACGCGAGTTCCGCGCGGCGCTGGGGGTTATCCGCCTCGCCGAGTCGACCTTCACGGCCATCGCTTACCTGAATGCAGGCCTTTTCACGATGACTTCCGTGAAATTGATCCCGCACATCCTGCCGAGTGTACTGATCGGCGTTCCAATCGGAGCTCAACTCATTCGGCGCATGCCGGCAGAAACCTTTCGGCGGTTGTGCATGAGTTTCGATGCATGGGTCGTAGCTTTTGGCATTTCGGCGGCGCTTCGCGACGTCAAGATTGTCGAAGGTCCTAAGGCGTTTCTCTTTCTCGCGGCCGTTGTGCTCATTGATGCTTGGCTGCTCTACGGTTTTTTCACCAAGCCTGCTGTGAAAACCGCCGCTATTCCCCTTTCGGAAACGGTTGCACAGGATGCTGAACGGGGTTAGCAGACCTGTATGCTACAGCGCAGTGTGGGTCCGGCTGCTCGAAGGCGGCGTGCCCGGTGTGATCGCGGGTTGTCTGCTAGCCCGCCGCGTACCGGCGCGGAAACTGAAGTTCGTCATTGCCGCCATCGCGATCTTTGCCGGCCTGCAGCTGGTCTGGAGCGGATCGCGGACAATCGTGGCGCGCCGTTCGGGCAATGGTACGCCGGCCGAGAGCATCCGTGTGGCGAGTCCGGGACCCGTCCGGAGCGGAGTCAACTGACCGCGCGTGATTTCGCCGCATAAGCCCCGTCGGGACCGGCATTCGCTTCGAACCATCCTCCTTGCGGAACGCACCATCCACAGATTTCGCGATGCCTCGCGGGCCATTGCGTGAAATGACGAAAGAGAACTACACATTTGGAGACAGCGACTGCGCCAGCGCGCGGTTGCGGTGGCTCGCCGAATTGTACGAGCCCGAGACGCGCGATTTGCTCCTGCGTGGCGGCGCGCGCGCGTCACGATTGGCCCTGGACCTCGGCTGCGGTCCCGGCTGGTCCACGCGGCTGTTGCAACAGACGCTGAAGCCGGACCGCACGGTCGGGCTGGACGCGTCGGAACGCTACATTGCCGAAGCGCGGCAGAACCACGGCGCAGGCTTGGAATTTCAGCTTCACGATATCGTCCGCGCGCCGTTTCCCGTGCCGGCGGCGGATGCGATGCTGTGCCGGTTCCTGCTGACGCACGTGAGTTCGCCGGGCCGCGTGTTGGGGGTGTGGGCGAGCGCGGCGGAACAGGGCGCGCGGCTGTTCGTGCACGAGACCGAATCGCTCCAGTCCGAGCATCCTGCCCTGCGCCGCTACTACGAACTCGTCCGCCAGCTACAGAGCCATTACGGCCAGATGTTATACGTCGGAAGGGTGCTGGAAGCGTGTTTTGCGGGCAGCGGGTGGCGGCTGGTGGAGAGCGAACGGCGGGTTCTGGAGAAGCCGGCGCGCCGGATGGCCGAGCTGCACCTGGTGAATCTGCGCACGTGGCGCGACGACGAGTACGCCCGGCGTGTCCTGGATCGCGGCGAACTGGATTCTCTCGATGCGTCGCTAGAGCGAATCGCGAAGGGCGTGGAAGACGGAGGAACGGTCCTCAACGCAGCGAGGCAAATCATCGCAGAGCGCGAGTGATGCCGCCGCTCCGTTGCCGCGTAGTGTACTGGCTGCGATTTACAAATCGAACCCGAGTTGGAGCCGGGCCGCTTGCGACATGCGGCTCGGATCCCACGGCGGTTCGAACACTACTTCAACGTGCACTTCCTTCACGGTGGGCAGGCGCGCGAGCTTGCCCTCGACGTCCGCCTTCAGCACGTCGGCCATGCCACAGCCCGGTGCGGTCATCGCCATCTTGACGTCAATGCGGCGGCCGCCTCCGGCGAGCGGTTCGGCCACGCAGGAGTAAATCAGGCCGAGGTCGGCGACGTTGACGGGAATTTCTGGGTCGTAGACCTGCTTCAACTGGTCCCACACCATTTTCTCACTGAAGTCGCCGTTGGCCGGCAGTTCCGGCTCCGGCGGAGGCTTCAGGCCCAGGACATCGGCATCCTTGGCGTCAATGCGCACCATGGCGCCCTGGCACCACACGGTGTAGCTGCCGCCGAGGGATTGGATGATTCTCACGCCCGTGCCCGCGGGAACAATGCGGCGGACGCCACCGGGAACCTCGATCACGCTGCAATCCCGGGTCAACGTAATGGCTTCATTGGCGAGCATGGGTCATGTCTCCGTTCTCGTGTGCTGGCGGTTTGGCGCGCCGCGCGTCACTCGGTCGAGACGGCCTCCTGTTTTCCCTCGAGCGCCGCGCGCAGCGTGTGCCACGCCAGCGTGGCGCATTTGACGCGCAAGGGAAATTCCGAAACGCCAGAAAACACTTCCAGCTTCCCCAGTGCGGGCGCGTCTCCGCCGGGGGCGGGCTGTCCGGTGACGAGATTGTGGAAGCGCTCGAACAGCTGTTCGGCTTCCGCGCGCGTCTTGCCCTTTACGACCTGCGTCATCATGGACGCGGACGCCTTCGAGATGGCGCAACCCGCGCCCTCGAAACTCACGTCGCGAATCGCGTCGCCTTCCGTGGCGACGTAAACGGTGAAGCGGTCGCCGCACAGCGGGTTGTAACCCTCGGCCTTGTGATTGGCGGCCGGCAGCGCGCGAAAGTTTCGCGGCGCCTTGCTGTGCTCCAAAATCACTTCCTGATACAGTTCGCGGAGGTCGGCCATCAGGCAAATACCTCCCGCACCTTCGCGATTCCGCGAACCAGCGCATCCACTTCCTGGAACGTGTTGTAGAGGGCGAACGACGCTCGCGCCGTGGCGGGAATGCCGAAGCGGTGCATCACCGGTTCGGAGCAGTGATGGCCGGTGCGGATGGCGATCCCTTCCTGGTCGAGAATCGTCCCGATGTCGTGCGGATGGATGTCGTCAATCAGGAAGGAGAGCACGCCGGCCTTCTGCGGGGCCGTGCCGATCAGCCGCACGCCGGGAATCGCCGACACTGCTTCGGTGGCGTGGGCCAGCAGGGCGTGCTCGTGCGCCCCGATCTTTTCAATGCCGAGACCGTTGACGTACGCGAAGGCCGCCCCCAGTCCGATGGCGCCGGCAACGTCCGGCGTGCCCGCCTCGAACTTGAACGGCACCTTGTTGTAGGTGGTCTTCTCGAACGTGACGGAGCTGATCATGTCGCCGCCTCCCTGATAGGGAGGCATGGCTGCGAGCAGATCGGATTTGCCGTAGAGCACGCCGATTCCCGTGGGCCCATAGACCTTGTGACCCGAGAAGGCGTAGAAGTCGCAGCCGAGATCCCGGACGTCCACTTTGAGATGGGGCACGGCCTGCGCGCCATCCACCAGGACCGGCACGTTGCGGTCATGCGCCATGCGGACGATCTCCCGGATCGGATTGATCGTGCCGAGTGCATTGGAAACGTGCGTGAGGGCCACGAGGCGGGTCTTGGGTCCGAGCAACTTCTGGAATTCCTCGAGATCGAGTTCGCCGCGATCGCTGATTGGGGCGACCCGGAGTTTCGCGCCCTTTTCGCCGCACAACATCTGCCACGGCACGATATTCGAATGATGCTCCATCGTGGTGACGATCACTTCATCGCCGGCTCCCACGCGGGTGCGCCCGAACGTCTGGGCCACCAGATTGATGGCCTCGGTGGTGCCGCGGACGAAAATAATTTCGCTGGGCAGGGCCGCGCCGAGAAAGTTTTGCGCGGCGCAGCGCGCCGCCTCGTAGGCTTCCGTGGCGCGTTCGGAGAGGGCGTGAACGCCGCGATGGATATTGGCGTTGTCGCGCTCGTAATAGCGGGAGATGGCGTCGATCACGTCGCGCGGCTTCTGGGAGGTTGCGGCGTTGTCCAGATAGACCAGCGGCTTGCCGTGAACCTGTTGGTGGAGAATCGGGAATTCGGCGCGAATCTTTTCGACGTTCAGCGCGTGTCCTGCCGGTGGCGTCGCCCTCAGTTGGTTGGCGGGAGCGGTCATCGCGGCTCTCCCAGAGCGGCCTCTTGCGGAGCCAGCGGGACGTCGTGCGAGACGTGGGCGATCTGCGCCAGGGAGTCGTGAATCAGTTTCTCGATGTGCACGCGCACCGGGCCCGGCTTCATGCGGTCGAGGCATTCGCCGGCGAAAGCCAGCAGCAGCAGGCGGCGCGCGGAGGCCAGGTCGACGCCGCGGGAGCGGAGGTAGAACAGCGCCTCCTCGTCGATCTGCCCGATGGTGGCGCCGTGCGTGCACTTCACGTCATCGGCATAAATCTCGAGCTGCGGTTTGGTGTCGATCTGCGCGGTGTCGGAGAGCAGCAGGTTGCGGTTGGTCTGCCGCGCGTCGGTCTTCTGCGCGTCCTTGTGCACGATGATGCGGCCGTGGAAGACGCCGTGCGCGTGACCGCCGAGAATTCCGTTGTAGAACTGGCGGCTGGCGCAGTGCGGGCGGGCGTGTTCGACCAGCATGTAATTATCCAGGTGCTGCCGGCCGCCGCCGATGAACAGGCCGTTGATCAGGCACTCGCCGCCTTCCCCCGCCAGGACCGGGTGGACATTGTTGCGGACCAGCGCGCCTCCGGCCAGCACCGAGTGCGAGCTGACGTCGGCGCTTCGGCCTTGCTGGATGCGGAGCGTCGAGATGTTGCACGCCTGGTTGTGCTCCCGCTCGATCATGTAGTGCGAAACCACGGCGTGGTCGCCGGCGACGAGTTCGGTCGCCGTGTTACACAGCGTTGCGCCGCTGCCCGTCGATACGTATTCCTCGAGAATCGTGGCCTGGCTGTTTTCCTCGGCGACGATCAGATTGCGCGGATGGCACACGGTCGGCGCGTCGTGCGCCGCGGAGACAAATAGCAGGTGGATGGGCTCGCCCAGCACCACCCCCTTGCGGATGCGTACGTACGCCCCATCTTCCAGAAATGCGGTGTTCAACGCGCAGAAGGGATCGCGCTGCAGATCGAGGTGGCGTCCCAGGTGGGGCTCAATGGCTCCGGGATCGCGCGCGATCTGCGCCGCGAGGCTCGCCACTTCGACGCCCTCGGGCAACTGGCCCGAAGAGGAAAGTTCCGGCGAAAAGCGCCCGTCGACAAAGACAAGCTGGCAGGCCACGCCGGGAATCCGGAAGCAGTCGATCTGGTTGCGCGAGAGCGGCCCATGGCCGTTCCGCGCCAGCCGGAAAGGGATCTGGGCGATGGCCGCGAGGCTGGTGAAGCGCCAGTCCTCGTCGCGCGTGGTGGGGAACCCGGTCTCGCCGAAACGCGCAAAGCCGCTCTGGCGCAGCTGGCGCAGCCACAGCAAGTCGTGGCTGGCCGCGGACTGCTCGAATCCGCGGAAGCTTTCGGCGTAATTTTCAATGGCCTGGGTTGCCGTTGCCACGTGAATGGTTCCTTTATCGAAAAAGTCTTGCCGGTCGATCAGCCCCGGCTCGCGCCGCGTGCGGCGGCTTCGATGGCGGCGTAGCCGGTCTCTTCGAGCTGGAGCGCGAGTTCGGGCCCGCCCGAGCGCTCGATGCGTCCGTCCACCAGCACGTGGACGCGATCTGGGACGATATAGTGCAGCAGCCGCTGATAGTGCGTGACGACGAGGATGGCGCGGTCCGGACTGCGCATGGCGTTGACGCCCGCGGCTACAATGCGCAGCGCGTCAATATCGAGGCCCGAATCGGTCTCGTCGAGAATGGCGAGTTTCGGCTCCAGCATGGCCATCTGCAAAATCTCGTTGCGCTTCTTTTCGCCGCCCGAAAAGCCTTCATTCACCGAGCGGTTCAGATATTTTTCATCCATCTCGAGCAGCTTCATCTTTTCGCGAAGCATGGGGAGAAAATCCATGGCGTCCATTTCATCCTGCCCGCGGTATTTGCGGATGGCATTGAGCGCCGAGCGGAGAAAGTAGGCGTTGCCGATCCCCGGAATCTCGACCGGGTATTGAAACGCGAGGAAAACGCCCTCGCAGGCGGCTTCCTCCGGCTTCATGGCCAGCAAATCCTTGCCGTTGAACTGGACCTGGCCGCCCGTGACCGTGAAGGTTTCGCGGCGGGCCAGCACTTGCGCCAAGGTGCTCTTTCCGGAGCCGTTGGGCCCCATGATCGAGTGGACCTCCCCCGGTTTCAGCTGGAGGTTGAGGCCCTTGAGGATTTCGTGGTCATCCACCGTTACCCGTAGGTCTTTGATGTCTAGCAAGCTCATTTCTATTTTCCTTCTAGCGCCTGGGCCGCGATCGCCGATGTGCCGGGCCGAACCGGCGGCATTCCTTCATGGTTCAATCAATCTCTATCCAACGCTGCCCTCGAGGCTGACGCTCAGCAGTTTCTGTGCCTCGACGGCGAACTCCATGGGCAGCTCGCGGAAGACGCGCTTGCAGAAGCCGTTGACGATCATGGACACGGCGTCTTCGGTTTTGAGCCCGCGCTGGCGGAGATAGAACAGCTGATCCTCGCCGATCTTCGACGTGGAAGCCTCGTGCTCCATGCGCGCCGTCGCGTTCTTGACCTCGATGTACGGGAACGTGTGCGCGCCGCACTGCTCGCCGATCAGCAGGGAATCGCACTGGGTGTAATTGCGCGCGCCCGTCGCTTCCTTCATGATCTTGACCTGGCCGCGATAGGTGTTCTGGCCGTGCCCGGCGGAGATGCCCTTGGAGACGATGGTGCTGCGGGTGTTCTTGCCGATGTGGATCATCTTGGTGCCGGTGTCGGCCTGCTGGTAATTGTTGGTGAGGGCCACGGAATAAAATTCGCCCACCGAGTTGTCGCCCTGCAGGATGCAGCTCGGATATTTCCAGGTAATGGCGGAACCGGTTTCCACCTGCGTCCAGGAAATCTTGGAGTTCTTGCCGCGGCATGCCCCGCGCTTGGTGACGAAATTGTAGATTCCGCCCTTGCCGTTCTTGTCGCCCGGATACCAGTTCTGCACGGTGGAATACTTGATCTGGGCATCGCCGAGCGCGATCAATTCGACCACGGCCGCGTGCAGCTGGTTTTCGTCGCGGATGGGCGCCGTGCAGCCCTCGAGATAGCTGACCGATGCGCCTTCGTCGGCCACGATCAGCGTGCGCTCGAACTGGCCGGTCTCCGCCGCGTTGATGCGGAAATAAGTGGAAAGTTCCATCGGACAGCGCACGCCCTTGGGCACGTAGACGAAGGAGCCGTCGCTGAAGACGGCGGAGTTCAGCGTGGCGAAGAAATTGTCGGTGTACGGGACAACCGTGCCGAGGTACTTGCGCACCAGTTCCGGATGCTTCTGCACGGCCTCGGAGAACGAGCAGAAGATCACGCCCGCCTCGGCCAGCTTGGCCTTGAACGTGGTGCCCACCGAGACGCTGTCGAACACCGCATCCACGGCCACGCCGGCGAGCATTTTCTGCTCCTGTAGCGGGATGCCGAGCTTTTCGTACGTGCGCAGGATTTCCGGGTCCACGTCATCGAGGCTCTGGAGATTCGGCTTCTGCTTGGGCGCGGCGTAATAGATCATGTCCTGATAGTCGATGGGGCTGTAGTGGACGTTGGCCCACTTCGGCTCGGCGTGTGATTTTTCGAGTGTTTCCCAGTGGCGATAGGCCTTCAGGCGCCAGTCGAGCATGAACTCCGGCTCGCTCTTCTTCGCGGAAATCAGCCGGATCACGTCCTCGTTCAGACCTTTTGGGATGCGGTCTTCGCTGACGTTGGTGACGAAGCCCCACTTGTATTCCTGCTGGGCGAGATCGCGAATGGCGTCGGTATTGGAGCTCATTGAATTCTCCCGGAGGCCGTCAGGGGCACGATTCTGCCGCGCGCGTCGGTGAGCGAAGTCAGCTGCAGGGGTTCGATCAAATCGGAGAGGGTGATCTTGTCGAGCACCCCGCGCACGGCCTGGTTGATGATCTGCTGGTTGCTCTTGATGGGGCAGCGGCGCTCGATGCTGCACATTCCCGTTACGTCCGTGCTGCACTCGGTGAGCGCCATGGGGCCTTCGATGGCGGCAATGATTTCGACGACGGAGATCTGCCGGGGCGCCCGAGCGAGGACGTAGCCGCCCTTGGTGCCGCGATGGGACGTGAGCAGTCCGCTCTGCAGGAGCTGTTTCAGCAGCTTGCTGACGGTGGAAATGGGCAGGCGGGACTCGCGCGCCAAGTCCCGCGCGGTGCGCAGAGACTCCCCTCTGCCGCGCGCCAGGCACGTCATCAGCACCAGGCCGTAGTCGGTGAGCTTGCCGAGTCTTACCACTGACGAATTCCCCCCTCAGAAGATACAGCACCAATCCAGTACAGTATCAAGTGTAACAGGGGCGGGGGCGCCTGGCAAGGCCCAGTTAACTTGGCTTCTTCAGGAAGGGGATCAGCATCGGCGTGGTCCGGCGGTACTCTCGGTAGGCATCGCCGAAGAAGGTGACCAAATCGTGCTCTTCCAGTTGAATAGCCAGCAGGATGTAGCCGGTCGTCCCCAGGGCGAACAGCAGGTGGCCCTGGGTCATCCGCGGGGTGGCCCAGAAGGCCAGCAGGAAGCCCAGATAGATGGGATGGCGCACAAATTTGTATAGCAAGGGGTCCTTCATAGTGACGGGCGTATAGGGCCGGCCGCGCAGATACAGGAAGACTTGGCGCAAGCCGAACAGGTCGAAGTGGTCGATCAAGAAGGTGCTGGACAGCACCAGCAGCCATCCCAGTGCGAAGAGCCCCAGGAGGATCCCGTGGCCGTACGGATTCTGCACATTCCACACGATGCCGGTCATGGCCCGCCACTGCGAGTAGAGGATAAGGAGGCAAAGGCTGGCCAGCAGCACGTAGGTGCTGCGTTCGACGGGGTGGGGTACAACCTTGGTCCAGGCGCGCTTGAACCATTGGCGGGCCATCACGCTGTGCTGAATGGCAAACAGCCCGAGCAGGAGCGCGTTGATGCCCAGTGCGGCGAAGGAGAAGCGGCCCGTACCCGAGTCGATGGATTTGGGCACGAACACGTTGCCGACAAAACCGATGGCATAGAGGAACGTCACGAAGAAAATGAGGTACACCACCACACCGTAAAGAAACGCTGCGATCCTACCCATGGCGCACTACCTCCTGTGCAAGTTGGCGCTGTGATCTGAAAATCCGCCTGACCGGCAGCCTTTGCCGGAAGGCGGTTTTGAGTCCGAGTAGTAGGATATGCCGCGCCCTGGGATGAGTAGCTAGCCGCAGACTGCGCGATGAATTCAGCGTGCAGCCCGTCCAACTTAAAAATATGCGGGCATGCTATGCCCGGCTCATCTTTCTGTCAAGTGGGGACGTGGCGGGTGCGATCCGGGGCGGGAATCTGGGTCTGTGCTCCCGGCGCGAGGGCCGGCCTACCGTCAGGCGATATGCTTGTGCGGGTGCTCGGCGGCGCGGAAAACGCGGCGGACCGAATCCAGGAAGGCGAACACGGCCGGGCAGGTTTCGTCCTTGCGCCAGGCGATGTAGACCTCGATTTTAGCGTCCGGCTCATCGAGTTCCGCCAGCGCCAATTCCGTGCCGGCCAGGGAGCGATTGAGCTTGACGATGGCGGCCGCGCCGATAAAAAGTCCCTTGCCGGAAGCCACGGTGATCGCCCCGGCTTCTTCATGGGCCTCGACATGGGTTATGGCGACCGGCCCCGTGAGCCCCCGGCTGCTGTATAGCCCCAGCACTTTGTCGTACAGGCCGATGGAGCGCTTGCGATCAAAGATGACCAAGGGTTCATCGGCGATATCCGCCAGCTTCAAAAACCCGCGTTTGGCCAAGCGGTGCGACTTCGGCATGATGACGACGAATTGTTCCTCGAACAGCAGTTCGCAATTCAGGTTCACCTGATCCACGGGCGGGCGCAGGAAGCCCACATCAATCTCGCCGGTGCGCAGTGCCTCGTTCTGCGGGCTGGAAAAGATATCCTTGCACTCGATGTCGATATCCGGGGAGTGCCGATGGTGTTCCACAACCACGTTGCCGATTGCCCGCGCGAGCCCCGCGCCAATGCCGATGCGGAGGAGTTTCATCGCTCCTTGCTGAGCGCGTTGCGCCGCCTCTCGAGCATGTTCCGCCTGCACGGCCAGCTTCCTGGCTTCCTCGAGGAAGATACGCCCGGCGCGGGTCAGCTGGATGCGCCTCTTGTTGCGCGCGAAAAGCTCCACACCCAATTCGTCCTCCAACTGACGGATCTGGCGGCTCAGGGGCGGTTGGGCGATGTGGAGTTGCTGCGCGGCCTTGGTGAAATTGAGCAAGTCCGCGACGGCAATGAAATAGCGGATATGACGCAGTTCCATGATTGCGTATCCTATACCTGCCAGGTATCACCTTCCAAGAAGTTCTTCATTCACCTAGCGGCTATTGACCAAGCATTCGAAGGAATCCGAAATTCGATTTCATTCATACCCAAAAGGTATGACGATTTAACCGAACATGTATTGGACAGTTTTGGGAACCGCAACCATTCTCTCGGCCATTACTCTAATAGTGCCAGGCACTAGTCTTGGGAAGAGCACAAGGCCTGAGGATTTCGCCAGTGCATAAGCATGCGCACCTGGATTGGGACCGAGAAAAAGGGGGGAACCATGAGATTGCGTTCGGGGTTGGCACTTTGCCTGGTTGTCGTACTGGTGTTGTGTGCCGCACCGCGTGCTTTGGCGCAGGCGACGGTTAGCTTCGCCCAGCTGAACGGGACCGTGCAGGACGAAAGCGGGCGCGCCATTGTCAAAGCCTCGATTACCCTGCGCGAATTGAGTACCAACCTGCGCTACACGGCCACCTCCAACGAGGCGGGTTTTTACCTGGTGCCGAACCTGCCCCCCGGGCAGTATGAGCTGACCGTCGAGTACACCGGGCTGGGAAAGTACGTGGAGACAGGGATTGCCCTAAGGGTCGGCCAAACGGCGACGACCGACGTAACGCTCCGGGTGGCGGCCAAGGAGGAGAAGATCGAAGTAACCGGCCAGGTGCCCACTGTCGAACCCACGCGCACGGAGGTCAGCCAGGTGATCGAAACGGCGCAGATTCAGCAATTACCCACCAGCCGCCGCAATTTCGTGGACTTCGCTCTGCTGACCCCGGGTGTGGCGACGGGCCGGACAAGTATTCAATCCACCTTCACGGAGACGGAGACAACGCGGATCTCCTTCGGCGGCATGCGCGATCTCAGCAATGCGCTGACCGTGGATGGCGCGGACTTCATCAATATGGCCACGGGATCGCAGCGCGCCACACCTTCGCAGGAGGCCGTCAGCGAGTTTCGCGTGGTGAACAACGGCTACGGCGCCGAATACGGGCGGGCGTTGGGCGGAATCGTCAATGTGGTGACCAAGTCCGGCAGCAATGATTATCACGGCTCGGTCTACGTGTATCACAACAACGCCTGGGCCAACGCGCGGACCCTTCTGACGCTGCCCCAATTCGATGCCTATCGCCGAACCCAATATGGAGCGACGCTTGGCGGACCCATCCAGAAGGATAAGACGTTCTTCTTTGCCAACTATGAGGGGCAGCGGTTTGCGCAGTCGCCCACCTATCCCACCACGCTCATCAATAATCTGACACTCGTCAATCAGGCCAAGGCGGCCATGAATTTGCCCCCGGAAACTCTGGGCGGCCTGAAAACGCTCGATCATGACAACGGGTTCGTCAAACTCGATCACCAGATCAACAGCAATAACCGGCTGGGGCTTCGCTATGTGATCGTGGACGAGCGGGATTTGAACGTGCTGGTGGGCGATACGCTGGACGGAGGCGGCATCGGGGCCCCGAGCAGCGGACACAACACCTTCTTGCGCGATCAATCCCTCTCGGGCTCGTTGAGTTCGGTGTTGAAGCCGAGCTTGGTGAACACCGCACTGGTGCAGTACGCGCGGCGCCACTACAACTTCCCGGCCGTCACCGGCCAGCCCAACCTGGATATTCCCAACACGCTGCTATTTGGGCACAACTTCGGGACGTTCGATGCCACCAACGAAAGCCGCGTGCAGATCTCGGACAGCCTGTCGTGGGTCAAAGGGAATCACTACTTGAAATTCGGCGGAGACTTCAACCACGTCTGGGATTTTGTGATTTGGCCCGGGTTTACGCCAATGCGGATTATCCTGCCCGGTTTCAACTGCATGGTACAGTTTGCGAATTTTGTGGATCCTAGCGCGGGTATTGCTGAGGTCCCGCAGGACGGGCCATGTCCGCTCCCACCTTTCTTCAACGGTGTACCCATCGCGTTCTGGGGCGCTCCCCTGGGAACGGGGCCGGTCGTGCCGGGTAGTCTGCCCCCGGTGGTTCCGCCGACGCCCGTAGGAGGCGTCAACCAGTGGCCGAATGGATACATGAATCCGCCGGCCTATTACGCCCCGATTAACCACAGTTATGTGGGGTTTTTCGCGCAGGATCAGTGGCGGCTCACTCCCAAGCTGACGTTGAATTACGGCTTGCGCTGGGACTTCGAGGCCGGCTTGACAGAAATCATCAATCACGATTTCCGCGGCTGGCAGCCCAGGATTGGCTTGGCCTATTCGCCCAACAAGCGCACGGTCATTCGCGCCGGATACGGAATATTCGACGACCACTACAACATGACGTTCTTTTTCGTGACCTATCCGCAGCGCGAGGTGGTCATTCCGGGAGCACCGCAGCCCTTCGTGCGGCTGAACAATGCCACTACGGCGGGATATGCTCTCAACCAGCTACCCGTAGGCTTGTATCTTGGCGGACTCCAGTATCCCAGCGCGACCACATACTCCACGCCAGACTGTCCGAATGAAACGGGAACGGCGGTGCCAGCGCCATGGTGCGCCGCGAAGGAGCTAGTTCTGACGGGCCAGAACCCACCCAACTTCAACACCGGTCCGGCGGGCTCGGCGGTGACGAACAGTGGCGGCGGGTGGGACCGGAACGCGCGTATTTCCTATTCGGAGCAAGCCAGCCTGCAGATTGACGAGCAGATTGGGAAGAGTCTCGTGGTCAGCGCCGGCTATCTGTTCGTCGGCTCGCATAAACAGGTTCGACCGATGAACCTGAACGTGTGCCCGCCAGCAGGATTCCCGGCGAGCCCTGCTTATCCGAACTGGGTCCCGCCGGGCGGCACGTTTTGTCCCGCGTCCGGCCTTCCGAACAATAAACTCCCCGATGGGAAGGACGCGTTCAGCGGCCCGCTCTTCTCGAATGCCGGGTTGATGTACTACCTGGACAACACAGGCGTGTCGGTGTACCACGGCGGTTCGTTGTCGGTGACCGACCGCATCGGGTCGTATCTCCGGTTCGGTGCGAATTACACGCTCTCCCATGTGCGGGACGACGGAACATTCACGACGTTCGTGAGCACGCCGCAGGACCAATACAACCGTGCCTTGGAGCGGGCCGACTCGGTGCAGGATGTTCGCCATCGCTTCATCGCCAACTTCACGGCCGACACTCCGCAGAAGAGCGTTCTGCGGAACTTTGAATTGAGCGGGATCGTCACGTTGCAATCGGGGCGGCCCTTCACGATCTTTGTCGGGAACGATGTCAATGGCGACACCAACCCCGTCACGGATCGCGTCGGATTGTCACCGCGGAATTCCTACCGAGGCGACAAGCTCTACAACACCGACCTGCGCGTGTCCCGCATGATTCACATCAAAGAAAACCTCGGTCTTCTGCTGGCGTTCGATGCGTTCAACGTGTTCAACCGGCCCAACGTGGACGAAGTCACGTCGGTCTACGGAGGCGGCACGATCGACTTCTGCGGAGTGGTTCCCAAGCACTACAAGGATGCTGCATCCCTCGCCATCCAAAAGTTCGGGGTAGCCTGTCCCGGAGGGAACGGCGGCGCTCCCTTCCCGAATCCTCTGTTTGGGACGCCCAGGACCATGTTTAACGCGAGGCAGTTGCAGATCTCGGGGAAGTTCACCTTTTAGCCAGGCAATTCGTGTCTTGCGGGCGCGCCAGGCGGGCGCCCGCGAGACTCTGGCTTGGCCTTCGCCCGCACGGCACGAAGTCCACGTTCTTCGCCTTTGTTGATTGCCTCGGCTTGCGCCGGTGGTAAACTCCCGCCTTGTGGTTCGAGCGATCCAGTAAATACATAATCGAAAACCCTCGGCAAACGTTGGGCACGCGGCACGAATCGACATTTGCCCCGGCCAAGTTGTGGGTAGGAGCGGAATCATGCAGAGCCAGCAGGAAGTGTTGACCCCCGAACAGAAATTGCAGGAACGGTTGCAACGATGGAAGTCTCCGGAAGCGATCCAGTTTGCCAGTCCGGAAGCCGCGCAGGGGTATCAGAGGCGGGTGCAGATGCTGGTGGATGCCATCCAGCTGCGCAAGCCCGAGCGCGTGCCCGTCTGTCCCATGGCCGGCTCGTACCCCTTTGTGTATGCCGGAATGACGCTCCAGGAGGCCATGTACGATCACGGAAAGCTCGGCGCGGCCCTCCAAAAGTACCATGAAGATTTTCAGCCCGACATCATGGGCGGCACGCTGCTGTTTGGCTTGGGCAAGGTCCTCGAAATCCTCGACTACAAGCTCTACCACTGGGCGGGTCATGGAGTGCCGGCCAACCGGCCCTATCAATTCGTCGAAGACGAGTACATGAAGGGGAATGAGTACGATCATTTTCTCAACGATCCCTCCGACTACTTCATGCGCAGTTATCTGCCACGCGTCTTCGGCGCGCTGAACCCGTGGCGCATGATGGCTCCTCTGACCGACATTCTCGAAATACCCTCGGCCGGCATGTTCGCCATTCCCTTTGGCTTGGCGGAGATGCAGGAAACCTGCAAGCGCCTGCTGGAGGCCGGCCAGGCCGCCGTCGAATGGGTGCAGTCGGGCGCCGCCATCAACCGGAGAATGATAGGTACCCTGGGTCTGCCGGGAATGGTCGGCGGCTTCACCAAGGCCCCGTTTGACTGCGTCGGCGACACGCTGCGTGGCACGCGCGCGATCATGCTGGATATTTTCCGCCAGCCCAAGAAAGTGCTGGCGGCCGCGGAGAAGTTTGTGCCCATCGCGATTGAGACCGGAGTACGGTCGGCCGGCGTCTCCGGCTGCCCCGTCGTCATGATGCCGCTCCACAAGGGCGCGGACGCCTTCATGTCCCGCAAGAATTTTCAGACGTTCTATTGGCCCACGCTGAAGGCCGTCATCCTCGGACTGATTCAGGAGGGCGTGGTTCCCTACCTGTTTGTGGAGGGCAGCTACAACCAGCGGCTCGATATCATTCACGACCCCGATATCCCGGCCGGCAAGACGATGTGGGTGTTCGACCGGACGGACCTGCGGGAAGTGAAGAAGCACTTCACCGGATGGGCGTGCTTTGGCGGCAACGTGCCGGTGTCCATGATGATGGCCGCCACGCCGGATGAGGTCAAGACGCATGTCAAGACCCTCATCCACGACGTCGGCCAGGATGGCGGCTACATTCTTTCGACCGGTGCGCCGGTGGATGATGGCCGCGCGGAGAATCTGCACGCGTTGATCGCCGCGGGCAAGGAATACGGCGTGTACCGATAGGAATGGCAGCACCGGAAGTGCGCCCCAGGCCCAAAGTAACGGCGTAAGTCGCCGGCGGACCAATTGGGCAGGGGGCTCGCGGCCCGGTGGGCGAGGTCAGCGGCGATGGGAGTACGCCGCACCGTAGCAATAGAGGTTGCTGCCCGGAAGTTTTTCCGCGTGCTTGATCGAGGCGGGGACGAAGATGGGCGTCTGGCCGGGCGAATAGGGGACGGCGATTTCGACCAGGGAGTTGACGCTGTAGCGTTTGGGACTGCGGAAGCTCAGACCGCCTTTGGAAACCTCATTGCATTCCACAATGTCGTCGCCGAAATCGGCGTGGCGCACGCAGGCCGTGAAGTTGACACACACCCTTCGGTTGCGCCGGCGATTCGATTCGGGAGACGAGCATCGGGACGGAGCCTGTGCCAGGGGTTCGTCCGCCAGCGCTGTTAAGGCCGTGGCCATTTCGGGGATTGAGGCGACAGGCTGCGGAGTGGCGTCGGCCGCACGGGAAGTGCCATACGCTGGCCGGCGGTCCCGGGAGGGAGCGGGCACGGCCATCCGCCGCGGGCTCGGTGCAGGGTTGGCCTTCGGATCGGCGCGTTTCCAACTGGTCGTGACACCGCAAACTTCGCAAGGGCGTAGGATGCTCCCGTTGATAGTGTAGACGTCGCTTTCGATTTCGCTGGGCTCCACAATGTGACGATCGTGGCAAAGATGGCATTCCAGCACGACTTCCGTGGATTCCGGTGCCGCCGGCGCAGGAGGGAACTCAATCTGCCAAAAGTCGAGATCGGGGTCGGTGAAGGTCACTCCGTAGACATAGCCGTCCGGCCCATGGCCGAGTTGGCCGACCACCCGGATTTCTGCTTCCCGGCACGAGTCGAGCCTGCGGATGGTCAGAACTTCTTCAGGAGCGAAACGGTGGTGCGAAAGAATTCCGGCGCCATGGAGGCTCAAAACGACCGTTTTCGTTTCCTCGGAGATGACTCTTCCGTTGGGGTCGGTGGCGAGCAGGAGAATAGGGACCTCCTTGGCAATCCGCCCGCTGCGCCGCACGCCGCCCATAGCTCTCCTGCCGGGCCAGATGGGCCCATTTGAGTTATCGGCAGGAATCGCGGAATCTGTACCCGAATCGGACGTGGAAGGACGATGGTTCCTGGCATTAGGTGATGGGGGACTCCGACGCGTTATCGGAAGCGTGCGGTGTTGCGGCGCTGTTCGGCGAGCGCCTCGAGAAACTTTTCGGCATCGGGGCGGGCCTCGGGCGGTACCGACCATCGCTCGCCCAAGCGTTGTGCAATCTGGTGCGCCATCGACCAGCGAACGCCCGGCTCGAAACTCCCGCGGCGCTCGAGGAATGTTTCGACGAGATGAAGTTCCTCGACGGTGAGGATCGGCAGATGGCCGGCAGCCAGGGGTTGCGCCGCGGACGTCGCCCACACCGACGCGGCCCCTTGCAGAGGCTTTTCATGGACGACGACCGTGCCCGCCACATAGTCGCCGATGCGCTTGTTCTGCCGGCTGATCAGGATGGTGACAATGCCCGCGGCGTACAGACTGGGCAGCGAGTCCACGATGCGCAGCAGGTTCCGCAGAATGGCGTCCTGAACGCTGATGGGCTGGCCCGAATCCCTCATCACGCGCAGATCGGTCCAGCGCTTTCCGGGTGTTTGCCCATTCCATGCGGCTTCAAAAAACGCGAAATAGCCCAGTTGCACCAGGAAGAACACAAACAGCAGAATGGCGATCACCCATTGTTTCCCCATGTCCTTGAGCAGGCCCTCGTAGGCGATCAGCCCGGCCACGATGCCTAGAACGATCAAGGCCGCCGTTTGCAACAGGAGGTCGATGGCGACCGCCAGGAAGCGGCTGCCGATTCCGGCCAGAGGGAACTCCAGGGAGGTCTGCTCGGGGGTTTCGATGGTAAGCTTGTCGGCCGAGGGCATCGATGATCTCCACGAGCTGGCTGCGGAAGCGACGGCCGTATTGGGCGCGCATCGATGAGCTTCTCGTGCGCTCCGGCAACGGCGGCATTCGCGCCCTGAGTCATCTCGAGCTGCAAGAACTCGCGCTATTGTACCGCCAGACCGCCTCGGATCTAGCCACGATCCGCGAAGATCCGTCCAGCCGCAATCTGGCGCACTACTTGAACCAGCTTCTGGGCCGCGCGCACAACCGCATCTACATGGGGCGGCGCGTGCGCGCGGGCGGCATCATCCCCTTCTACCGCGACACGTTCCCGCAAATCTTCCACGAGACCCTGCCGTACACGCTCACCGCGTGCGCCATCTTCTTCGCCATGACCGCAGCGGGTCTCATGATGGCGATTTTCGACCCGGGATTTCAGCGCTACTTTCTCGGGAGCGCCATGATGGACACCATCGAAAAACGCCAGATGTGGACGCACTCGGTCGTCTCGGTCAAACCCTTGGCGTCCAGCGCCATCATGACCAACAACCTGACCGTTTCTTTTACCACGTTTGCCCTGGGCATTACGGCCGGGATCGGCACCGTGTGGATGCTGGCGTTCAACGGCCTGCTGATGGGCGTCGTGCTCGGGGCGTGCTGGCAGGCGGGAATGGCCGATCAGCTGCTGAGTTTCGTGGCGCCGCACGGCGTCCTGGAATTGCCGGCCATCTTTATCGCCGGCGGCGGCGGGCTGTTGTTGGCCAAGGGCTTGCTCTTTCCCGGCTCGCTACCGCGGCGCGCTTCGCTGGTGCTGGAAGGAGGCCGCGCGGTGCGCCTCGCGCTGGGAATCATTCCGCTGCTCATCGTTGCCGGGACCGTCGAGGGATTTGTGTCCCCCACGGACCTGCCCTCCAAGTGGAAATACACGCTGGCCGCCGGACTGTTTACCGTGCTCTTGCTGTTTGTGATGAGAAAGAATTTCCAGCCGAGGCCAGCGGCCACACACGCGTCCGGCGAGACGCCCAAGCCGGGCGCATCGGCCGCGTAGCTACAGCAAGCTTCGTTCTTTCACCTCGAGATACTGATTCACCAAGGCGGTGGAAAGTCCTGCCGGATCCACTTCCAGGGTCAATGCCCCTTGCTGCCGCAGCCTCCGCAACAGCAGGTCGCGCCGCTGCACGATTTCCAGCGCGGCGGTGTAGTGGTACATGGCGCCGGCATCTTCCGGGGTTGCCGCTACCAGACGGCGTAGTTCCGGCTGGCCGATGATTCCCAGGACGACGAGGTGGCGAGTGGCCATCGTCGCGGCGCATTCGATCACCTCGGGCGTGGCCGCCGTTTCGGCCAGATCCGTGAGCCAGATGATTAAGCCGCGCCGGCTTTGCAGCGACAGCAGGAGTTCCGCCGCGAGTAAATGGTCCGCCTCGAAAGGTTCGGCGCGGACTTGCGCGAGGCTCTCCAGGAGCACGCGCAGATGCGGTACGCCGCGCCCCGGTCCGACGCGCTGCTGCGGCTTGCGGCCGTAGGCGATCAGGCCCACACGGTCGCCGGAATAAAACGCCACCTGCGCGAGGCTCAGCGCGGCATTCACGGTGTAATCGAGCTTGGTCAACCCGTCGACGCGGGCCCGCAGGAGCCGGCCGGCATCCAGCACGACCCACACCGTCTGGCTCCGCTCCGTTTGATAGACCTTGGTGATCAGCTTGCCGCGTCGCGCGGTGACGCTCCATGAGATGTCACGGAGTTCGTCGCCGGCGCGATACTCCCGCAAGCTTTCGAACTCTCTTCCTTGCCCGCGCTGGCGCTTGAGCCGCTTTTCGAGTTCGATCTGTCGGCTGCGGATCAGGTAGATGCGCATCCGCTGCGCTTCTTCCAGATTCGGATAGACGCGGACGCTCTGGGTCAGCGGCGCTCGCGCCCAGCGCTCGGCCAGGCACAGCGGGCTGCGATACCGCAGCCAAACATCGCCGAATCTTGCGTCCCCGCGCGGCCGGGGCTCGATGGAGTATTCGGCGCTGGCCGAACCTCCGGCGGCTACGGCGATTGCCCCGCTCGGCAGTTCGTGGGAGAAAGTTTCCGGCGCGGCGTCCTGGATGTTCGCGAAGATGGATGTGCGCGACGCATTGTGCACCTCGATGGTGACCTTCGACCGTTGCGCGAGGCCGAGCGGCCCGCTCCACAGGCGGCGCACGTCGAGTTGTTGCGGCCTGGGCATGCGGCTCAGGTCCCAGGCCCACAGCGCGAGCGCCAAAACGTCCCAGAAAGCCATGGCATACAGGAAGCGCGGCTCGCGCCACGCCGGCACAATCCAGACCAAGCCTGCAAACAGAAGGAGAAAGAACCGCCGCCCGAATGCGAAGGGCAGGCGGCCCGCGCTCTGGGCGGGTGCGGCGATATTCGAAGGGACCAGTCGTTTCACAGGCGCTATTTCGGGACCTCGATGCCCGCCAGAACTTCCGCGACCACCTGATCGGGCGCGATGCCTTCGAGGTCCGCCTCGGGCTTCAGCAGGATGCGGTGGCGCAGGATGGGAGGGGCCGCGCTCTTCACGTCGTCGGGAATGAGGAAGTCGCGGCCTTCGGTGGCGGCGATGGCCTTGGCGACCAGCATCATCGCGATGGCCGCCCGCGGGCTGGCTCCCAGGCTCACGGCCGGCGAATTGCGCGTCGCCCGGATGATCGAGACAATGTAATCGAACAGCTTCGGCTCCACGCGGACACGCGCCGTTTCTTCCCGCGCCGCGTCGAGCGCCTCGCTCGGGACAGTTTCAGTTCCCACGCGGCCGAGATCGCGCGCCTCGAACCCGTTCTGATAGCGCGCCAGGATTTCCGATTCCTGCCCCGCCTCGGGATATCCGAGGCGTATCTTCATGAGAAACCGGTCCAGCTGCGCCTCGGGCAAGGGATACGTCCCCTCGAATTCGACCGGATTTTGCGTGGCGAAGACGGCGAACGACCGGGAAAGCGGATAACTGGTGCCGTCGATCGTCACCTGCAGTTCTTCCATGGATTCCAGCAGCGCTGATTGCGTGCGTGGCGGCATGCGGTTGATCTCGTCCACCAGCAGCAGGTCGGTGAAAATCGGCCCGCGGTGCAGCCGAAACGAGCTGGCCGCCGAATCGAAGATGTTGCCTCCCAGGATGTCCGCCGGAATCAGATCGGGCGTGCATTGCACGCGCTGAAATTGCAGGCGGAAAATGTGCGCGAGCGATTTGACCGCCAGGGTTTTCGCCAGGCCCGGCACGCCTTCGATCAGCGCATGCCCCCGCGTGAGGACCACCAGGAGAAGCTGGTTCAGCGCGTCTTCCTGCCCCACGATGATCTTCGCGAATTCCTTGCGGACGTGCGATGCCAAAGCCGCCGCGCTCATTTCCATGCAAGTCTCTCCTATGCGTACTCCCGCCCGGTTCCCAGACGATGCGTATAGTCGTGAAGCTCGCGGACCAGTTCCAGCGCCTCGCGTTCGTCCAAATTAATGTTGCGCATGGCGCGTTCCGAGCGGGCCAGTGTATCGAGAAGCGCCGTCTCGGGCCAGCCGAATCGAGCAGCCGCGGCGTGACACACTTCCGGCAGCTTGGCTCGGGCCGGCACGCCCAGCCTTCTCAGCAGAAACAGCCGGAACCGCTGATACGCCACTCCCACGGCCGCCGGCGCGGCATGGGCGGAGTGATACAGGTCTCCCAGCGTTTCCACGAACTCGAGCGGGGAAAGCCGCGATTCATTCGCCGGAACATAGAGCGGTCCCGACCGCCGCGAAAACGTGAAGATCGCCGCCAGGAACACAATGGCGATCTGCAGGCCGGCCCACGGCAACGGCGTTTTCGCGAAATACGAACCGAGCGAGCCGCGCACCCCGTGAAAGTATTCGTCCCAAAGCACGCGCGAGCCCGGCGCGCCGGCCGAATTGAGGAACAGCGCGAGATTCCCTTTTTGAGTGATCGATCCGTTGGACAACGGTGAGGGCGAAGCCCACCAGATCACCTGGCCCTTGCCGACCCGGTAGGAAACGACCACGGGCTTGTCCGGTTCGCCGTAGAGCGCCAGCGCTGGCCGGTTCGTGGAGTTCCACGTGTCCGGGGCGATCATGGTGATCTCCGCGGCGTCGCGGGTCAGCGGGGAAGGAATCCGCGCGGAGTACGTCTTGGGGTCTGGATCCCAGTCCACCGTTTCGACGGCCGTCGCTTCCGGGGCAAGGTCCGCTCCGCTGGCGCCGATGGCGAGCAGGCGCCCTCCCTGGGAGACGAAGCGGGCAATCGCCGTGCGATCCGCGCCCGTCCCGCCGTTGAAGGGTTCGGCGAGAATCAGGGTTGTGCCGGCAGGGTTTGACGGAAGTTTCTCGGGCGGCTCTTCCCATCGTTCCGCGCGGTAACCCAGGCGTTGGAGCAGCAGGAACGCACCCTTCGCACCCGCCCACTGTGCCGAGTAGCTCGAGGGATAGCCGATCGACTCCTGTGGCGGCACGGGTTGCAACAGATACGTCAGGCCGAACAGCAACAGCATCACGGCCCCGGTGACGATCAGGAGCCGGCGGTCGCGGGGGTCGAGGAACGCAGGCATCCCAGTGTCTCCAATTGTTGTATCGCGTCGTTCCAGTCCGCCGGCGTCGCGGCACGATGGCCGTACCAGACCAGTTCGAAGCGTTTCGTCATTTGCGCCAGAGGCGTGTACGCCGCGCTGTCCGGCTTGAGCAGCCGCAGCGATTCCCGGGGCGTTCGTGAGCGGTCCTCCGGGAGGAAGTGTGTCTCTTCGAGGCGCGCAATGGCGGCCCAATAGGCGGCGTGGATGGCCGCGCGGTAATCGCCGCGGTTCGCCGCACCGCGCGCCGCCTCCAGCCAGTCGCGCCAGCCCCAGCCCGAGGCCGATGCGCCGTGCAAGTCCATCTCGGATCGTGAGCCCGCGCGAATCGTCGCGCGCACGGCCCAAAACGCCAGCAGCAGCGCCGCCAGCACCACTACGGTCCAGGCGATCGTAGTCCCGATGGCCGGCGAGCGGCCCACTCGGCCCCAAATCTTCAGGAGCTGGCGAAAAATCCACGCGTAGATGCGTGCTTTGAGGATGTCCAGCCACGAAGGGCCGTGCGCGCCTTGAAATTCACGGGCGCTCAGGATCCGGTCGAGTCGCGCCCGCGACTGCTGCAAGTCTCGTCCGGGCGCGACAGCCGCCGTTGCTTCCGCGGCCTCCCGCAGGTCCGCCAGGCGCTGCTTGGCCCGGTGGACCAGGTCGCCCCCTGCGAACCGATGATCTTCCCGGGAACTCAGAGCCGCCGCGAGCCATTCGGTCTCCACCCGGTAGCGTTGTTCTCCGGCATGGACGATCCACGCCTTGGGAAGCGCCACACGAAGGTCGTGCACAGCGGCGGGACTCATCTCCGTGTGCGCGCCGGCATCAGGCCCGGAATCGGAAAGGACTGCCGAGTAACGATCGAGCGTGGAGATGTATTCCTGCAGGCTGAGATCCTGCTCGGGCGCCGCCAAGTCAGCGGGCTGGCTCCCCAGGCGCGCAGGAAGCGCCCCGAAGATAGCCAGGAGCAGCAACAGCCGGAGTGTGCGCGCCGTACTCATTCGCCGGGGAGATTGGCCCTCACGCGGGAGACACCGAGCCGGGCGCGGGCGCCGGCCGGTCCAGCGAGGACATCAGGAATTGGAGGTCGAACGCTTCCTTGCGAATGCGCGCGTCGTAGTAGCTCAGCACCAGAACAATCATCAGCAGCGGCCCGGTGATCGCTCCGCCGATGGCTCCCGACGCGGCCGTCGCGAAGTTCAGCCACGCCGGCCAGTTGCCGTAGCGCGCCGCAAACACGGACGCAATCCAGAACGGCCCCTGGAACACCTCCAGCAGCATGGCGGGGATAACCACCGCATAGCGCAGCGCCAGGTAGATGACCAGCGCAACCCCCGCGCCGAAGGCCACCAGCATAAACAGGGCTGCGATGACTCCCGCGGCGGTTTGCCCTCCCGCCCGCGCGGTAGCCGCTACGAGCACCCCTGTTCCCATGGCTGCCACAAACACCACCAGCATAAAAATACCCGACACGCGCAGCAATACATTGAAGATCACGCCCAGCAGCCGCCAGAATTTTCCTCGCAGGCTGCCATACGATCGGCTGACCGTCGTCGGCCGGCCCAGATACGCCTCCGCCACCGCATGGGTGGCCGCTCCGAGCGCGATCGCTTGGGCGATCCAGAAAATCGCCAGCAACGCCAGAAAACCCAGGCTAAAAACAGCCGCTTGCGCCTGCGGCGTCTGTCGGGTCAGAGAAGCCAGCGGAGAGCCCTGCTTCATCAGAAGAAGGAAGTTCATGGGGATTGCCAGAGAGGAGGGAATCGCCATGATGCCCACGAACAGCCAGAAATGCGTGCGGTAGAGCGTGAACGCGCGGTCCAGTAGCTCCCCCAGACTCAGGGGCCGGAGTTCAATCGGTTCCATTTCTGCCTCCCGTCGGCCGCGCGACGCGCGCTGGAATCCGTGGTATGTAACCACACAGTAACAGCGAACGCAACCGCCCGTTTGTCCGGACGTCGCTAGTGTGCCGTCCCGGAAGTTCGTGGCATATCTCTTTAGGAGGCCGGGGCTTCAGCACCGGCGTAACACGCCTGGAATCAATGGCTTGCGCGCTCTTTGCGCCCCGACGCTATGAGTCGGGAAGCCCCTGAAGCCACATCACTTTTGAAGCGTATTTGAGAGATGCAACACTAGGTGCGTGTCTACCTGTGACTCCCGTGAACAAAGGCCGCTGCCTCCCTGTCCCCGTTCTCCAAGGCCCTCGAGATAGGCCATCCCCCAATTGCAAATAGATCGGTTTGCGTGATACTGATAGCCATGACCTCGACTACAGAATTTGCCACGGGTTCCTTTGCCGAGACACCCGAATTCGGAAAAAACCTCGACCGCCTGGCTGAAGTTGCTGTCCATGCCGGACTGGGACTTGCGCCGGGACAACAGCTGGTGATGACCGCCACGCTCGACGCGCTTCCCCTGGCGCGGCGCATCACCGAGCATGCCTACAAAGCGGGCGCCTCGCTCGTCACCACGTTGTTTACCGACGAGCAGTCGGCGCTGCTGCGCTATCGCTATGCTCCCAACGCCAGCTTCGACGCCGCTCCCTCCTGGCTCTATGATGGCCTGGCCGAGGCTTTCCGGAGTGGCGCGGCGCGACTGGCCATCGCCGGCAATGATCCCTCGCTCCTGTCCAAGGAAGATCCGGAAAAGGTGAGCCGCGCGAATCGCGCCATCTCGAAAGCGTACCGTCCAGCCATGGAACTGATTACGCGCCACGCGATCAACTGGACCATCGTCGCCTGCGCCACTCCCGCGTGGGCCAAGGCCATGTTCCCCGATCTCCCGCAGGACGAAGCCCAGGCCCGGCTTTGGAAAGCCATCTTTGCCGCGTCGCGTGCCGACCAGACCGATCCGGTGGCCGCGTGGAAACAGCACGACGCCAACTTGCACGCTCGCGCCAGCCGCCTGAACGAGAAGCGCTATGCGGCCCTGCACTTCCGCGGGCCCGGCACCGATCTCCGCGTCGGCCTGGCCGATGATCACCTCTGGCTGGGGGGAGGCACCACGGCAGGGAACGGGCGCTACTGCATTCCCAATATGCCGACCGAGGAAGTTTTCACCACGCCGCACAAGGATCGCGTCGAAGGACGCGTGACCAGCACCAAGCCGCTGTCCCATCAGGGGACGATGATCGAGGAGATTTCCGTGCGCTTTCACGACGGGCGCATTGTCGAGGCGCAGGCCGCCCGCGGCAACGAAGTCTTGCAGCGCATGATCGAGACCGACGAGGGAGCGCGGCGGCTGGGCGAAGTCGCTCTGGTGCCGCATTCGTCCCCGATTGCCTCGAGCGGATTGCTCTTCCTGAACACCCTGTTTGACGAGAACGCCGCCAGCCACATCGCTCTTGGGCAGGCTTACAGCACCTGCGTGAAAGATGGCGACCATCTCACGCCCGAACAACTCGCCGCGCGCGGCGCAAACGATAGCCTCATTCACGTGGACTGGATGATCGGATCGAACCGCATCGACGTCGACGGCGTCAGCGCCACCGGCAATCTGGAGCCCTTGATGCGCGCCGGAGAGTGGGTTTAGCAGGATGCGGAAAAGATCGCGCGCTTTGTGGGTTGCCGGTTCAGACCCCGTGATTCGGTGGTAGACTCGCTCGCGAAACACAAAGGGAATGGGAGGAGTTCGATGATTCGTATTCTTGGTAAGTGGATCGTGCTCTCGGCCGTACTTTTGGTCCCGGCGGCGAGTTTCGCGCAGGTGGCCTGCACGCGCGAGGGCCTGCAAGCTGCAACCAATCTCTACATCGAGGCTCAAAGCAAGGGCGATCCTTCCGGCATGCCGCTGGCGAACGGGCTTGCGTATATCGAAAACATGCAGGTCGTCGACATCAAATCGGGTGTCATTCAGAAACCGCTGAAGATCGATTTTCATCGCACCTTGATTGACCCGGCCACGTGCCAGACATTCACCGAAGTGATCGTTACGGACAAAAGCCACCCGTACGTCCTCGGCACGCGCCTCCGCATCAATCACGACAAGATCGCCGAGATCGAATCGCTGGTCACGCAGCAAGGCGACTGGCTCTTCAACGCCGATAACTACTACAAGTGGTCGCCCGGTGAGGATTGGGGAGTGATTCCGCCGGGACAGCGCGATAGCCGCGATACCCTGGTTGCGGCGGCCAATGCCTACCTCGATGCGTTCTTGGAAAAGAAGCTCGATCTGGTGCCGTGGGGATTCCCGTGCAACCGGACCGAAGGCGGTCTGCGCACCGGGAAAGGCGTTCCGGAAGATAGCTGCCAGGTCGGCGTGCCCGCCGGCGTCAACATCGTAGCGCGGCGCTTCATCGTCGACCAGACGACGGGAACGGTTGTCGCGTTCTGCACTTTCAGTGTCGGCGGAATCCCAGATACCCACCTCTTCCGCGTAGAGAAGGGCAAGCTGCGTTTCGTGCATACCCTGACGCACGTGCCGCCGGGCCGGCAGGTTCCTCGTGTTCCGAACCCAGGGAACAGCCCCGCGCCCAGCAATCCGGCACCCGACAAGCGGGATTGATCTGAAATCGGGTCCCTACTGCACCCGCGGTTATCGGGCACCAGGCCCCCAACCATGGATGAACTGTGTGACGCACGACACCATTCAATAGGTACTACGTCACCGCAGATGCGGCTCGCCGATGGTATTCGTGACCCGAAGGGGGTAACACATCAATGCTGCCAACCATAATTGCGATCTGG
Source organism: Terriglobia bacterium (assembly GCA_020072765.1). Classification (GTDB taxonomy): domain Bacteria; phylum Acidobacteriota; class Terriglobia; order Acidiferrales; family UBA7541; genus Palsa-295. Next base: position 13,771 of record JAIQGD010000046.1, on the reverse strand, counting down.
GCAGTGGTCACGGTGATTCTGATTGCGCTATCGATTCACCGTTCCATTTTCATAATGCGTGAGGAAGACACGATTTTCGTCTCCGCAGGGGAGCGTTCGACAAAGAACGAATATGCGACAACCATCCAACGACTTAAGCGCCTGGAATCTGTTCTCAAAGTGTTTTCCTTCGCATCCGGCGCTTTGACGCTATTGGTAGCGGTAATGTGGCTCTACGAACGGCTATATCGCTAGCGAGTCCTGAAAGAGTTACATGTACTTCCGTAGGCGGGAGTCGGAATAGAGATCGGCAGTGAAAAGAGGAAATCTTTCGGTTTTGCAGAGCTCACAAAACTCGGAAAGCCAGGCCATTGCACTTGACTGGAAGTACCTTGAGCCGCAAGTTTGATGCCTTAATTCTTGGCGCCGGAGCCGCGGGCCTAATGTGCGCGGCGGAGGCCGGCAAACGTGGACGCCGTGTCGCCGTGATTGACCACGCGGATCGTGCCGGCAAGAAGATACTCATTTCCGGCGGAGGCCGCTGCAACTTCACCAACCTCGATTGCCAGCCGGAACACTTCCTGTCCGCAAATCCACATTTCGCGAAATCAGCGCTGGCGCGGTATACGCCTGCCGACTTCATTGCTCTGGTCGAAAAGCATCACATCCCCTATCACGAGAAGGCGCGAGGGCAGCTTTTCTGCGACCGGTCGGCAGACGACATTACCAGGATGCTCGAAGCCGAATGTCAGGCTGCCGGGGTGGAAATGTTTCTAGGGACCCGCATCCGTGAGGTCCAACGCACGACCGAGTTCGTGGTTCATGCCGAATCCGCCGTGTTTCACGCGCCGGCTCTCGTCGTTGCGACGGGCGGTCTCTCGATCCCCAAAATAGGGGCCAGTGCCTTTGGTTACCAATTGGCCCGTCAATTCGGCTTGAAGATTCGCAAAACGAAACCAGGGCTTGTGCCGTTCGTGCTGGGGACAAGAGATCGAAGCCGGTATTGCGATTTGGCGGGCATCTCGGCGGAAGTAACCGTTTCCACCGACCATCATTGGTTCCGGGACAAGATGCTGTTCACTCACCGTGGCCTGAGCGGGCCAGCAATCCTGCAAATCTCCTCCTATTGGAATGCAGGTAGGTCCATCCGTATCGACCTGGCCCCTGGCCGTGATGTCGCGGCCGTCATTCGCGAAGCCAAGGTTAGGAGTATGGCCCGCGCACGGTCCGCTTTCGACGGATTCCTGCCGCACCGATTTGCCACGCGTTGGCTTGACTTGCATAGACCTGCTGCTTGGAACGATCAAGCATTGGCGGCACTGGATCGCCAAACGCATGAATGGGTTCTCCTGCCCGCCGATACGGAGGGCTATGAAAAGGCTGAGGTGACTGTGGGCGGTGTAGATACCGATGAGTTGTCGAGCAAGACGATGGAAAGTCGGAAAGTGCCAGGATTGTTTTTCATCGGTGAAGTGGTCGATGTCACTGGCCACCTGGGTGGCTACAACTTCCAATGGGCTTGGGCCTCGGGCGCCTTGGCGGGCTGGGCTTTGTAATTTCGTGCTGACGGTCCAGGCAAGGCGGAAGGGGGAGGATGGACAAGCCGGGTGTGAAGGCGCTAGCTTCCGCAACCGTCATTGGCTGTGCACTTTAAGCCTTTGAAGTGCATTCACGCGAGTTGCGGCAGGGCAGTTGGACCGAGGGGTTCGTCCTGGCCGATTAGGATTGTCCGGCACGCCCGTTTGAACGGAGCCGCTTGCGCGGCGGACGCGACGCATGCGGTGCATGGTGCCGTAGTTATCTGGCTGTTGAGCTAGGTTGCGAGCGCTTGTATGATGAAGTTCTGGGTGAGGGTGGCACTTGCAGGGTTTTCCTGCCGCGAGGTCGGAAGCGGCTGGGCTGAAATCAGGAGGCTGTGACTTATGAAATTGCCAAAAGTGAATTCGGGGATCTGGATTGCGATCGGAGTGATGGTGGTGAGTCTGTCTTTGCCGATTATTGCGCGCGCGCAAGGCACCACGAACGCCGGACCTGTGAACAACACGCTCACGCAAGGGGACGCCAATCAGGCGGTCAGGCAAATCCAGGAACAAAGTCTTGGCGATCCAAAAGCGGAACAGGCATACGAGAAGTTCCACGGCGCGAAAGACCTCGACCAGAAGATCAAGCTGGGCAGGGAATTCATCAACCGATACGCAATCAGCTATCACGCCGATGAGGTATACGAAGAGCTCGCGCAGGCTTACTACGCCAAACACGATATGCCGGGTTTCTATGCGTGCGTCGACGAGGGCATGGCCCGTTTCCCGGAGGACCCCACTCTTTTGGCGGTCACCGGAGCGACCATGGCGCGCGCCTATAATCGCGCCGAGCCAGACGCGGCGAAGAATCTGGAGAAAGCCGAGAATTACGTGAAGCATGCAATCGAGCTGATGAAAAATCCGAAGCTTCCCGCCTATATGTCTGACGATCAATTCACCCTGTACAAGAAACAGGTGCTGGCCACCGCGCACAGCGGTCTCGGTCTGATCTATTTCCGCCAAGCACGATTCGACGATTCGGTGAAGGAACTTCAGGAAGCCACGCAGAATGCTGCAACTCCAGATCCGACGGATTATCTTGTTCTGGGTGGAAGCTATCAAAACTTGAACAAGTTCAAGGAAGCCGCGGAAGCATTCAATCAATGTGCGCAGATTGCCGGGCCGCTGCAGGCCGGTTGCAAGAGTTATGCGGACCAATCGCTGAAACAGGCGGCGCAAACGAGATAGAATTCCTGCCGCATCCAGGAAAAAGTCCTGGAACTTCCGGGCCCTGCGATCGCTTCGCGCCGCAACGCGCTTGCTGGTATCGCCGCGGGGCCCCGGAGCGATTAGACGTTCATCCTTGGATGTGACGGCCTTCTCTCCGCGTGTCTCACCGCTTCGGAATTCCGCAAGTGAAATTGGCGGCGTCGTACGGGTCGCCGGTTCCTTTGTAAATCGCAGCCTGGGGGTAAGGGCATACCGGATGTGTGCGGTCGACGACGCCTCCCACACGGTGGGAGGTAACTATCTTGTCTGGGGCAACGTTCGTCTCGCGCCACTTCTCGATCACATCGAAAGCATCCCACGCACCCGGGCCACGGACCCCAAACCCGGAGCACATCCCCTCTCCCGGCACCATAAATAAGCGGACGAAATTGTGCGTTTCGTTTGGGCCGCCCATCGCCGCTTGGACGCGCTGATAGTAATCCACCAAGCCGCCCGGAGGAATCGCCGCCTCCTGCCAGGATTGGTACATCAGCAGCTTTCCCCCGTTCTCCTTAAAGGGACGCAGATTCGGATCAATCATGTTCACCACGGCGCCGACCTTGGCGTCGGCAAGGCGCGTATCGCGGGCCACATCGAACGTGCGGTAATCCCAGTTGGGATCCTCGAATACAACGTTTTGAAAGAAGCCGACGTTGATGGCCATCGGATCCGGACCGCCGAGCATCATGCCCCAATCCAGTTCGCTGCCCGGCTCGAGTCCCGGATAGATCGGGGTGCCGTCGGCGAACTTCGCTCCGGCGTAAATCTGCCGGGCGGTCTGCACTTGCGCCGGCGTAAGGCACGAGGCGTAATCCTCTTTGGCCGGGCACTGGATGGTTGCCGGATCGAAATGGCAGCTCGTCGGGTTCTCGATGATGCCGTCGCGCACGCCGTCGAGAGCATCGCATGTATCGAGCACCGCCCGGTGGATCGCGGGATACTTGCTCGGCGGAATGTAGCCGGGCGCCTTCACCCCATCCTTGAGCGACACCCAGGAGAGGTACACCGAGACGGCCTGAAGGTGCGTGATGTAATACGCAGGATCCCCGGCGGCGATGCCATCATAATCTTTCGGATACTTCTGTGCTTCGGTCAACGCCTGGTTGCCGCCCTCGTGGCAGCTGCTCCAGAAAGATAGCCTCGGGGACTTGCCGTAATACGCCTGGATGATCTGTTTCGCGGCCATCGTCATTTCGTGGACCGTGCGGTAACCCCAATCCGCCACCTTTTCCGGATGCCCGATGGCCCACGGCGGGAGCGCGCCGCTGGCCTCTGTGTCGGAATGTCCTGTGTCCGTGGATGCGGTCGCATAGCCGCGCGAAACTTCCCGCGACATGCCACCGTAGCCGATGGCCCCGACGAACCCGGGATTGCCGACTCCCAGATACTTCCCGTTCCAATTCCCGGCGATGGGTAGCCAAACCTCGAACGAAATGTGGGAGTCGCTGGTCGGTGCGGCGAAACCCGCCACGCGGCAGAACGGTACCGATACCTTCAGCCCCGGCGGTGTGCCGTACCGCCCGGGCAAACTGGGAACCTCGAAATCCGGCGGCGGCGCGATGGATTTCGCCATCGTTACGGTAACGTTCGGAATGTTGAGGGACGCAAGGCTTTCACACGACCGCTGGCCTGATGCGGGCGCTGGAGCGAGCGCGAAGCCCGCCAACAGAATCAGAAGCAAGTTCCGAAACGAATGATGCTTCACGTGGATCCTCCCTCCGCGCAGTCGTTGATCACTTTGCTTGCCTGCCGGTCTTCGAGTCGGGCTTCTCAGCCACACTCTATATACCCAAGAGGTGCCCCACGTCACATTTTTTTCAATGCGTCACTTGCTTGGAGCGGCAGGTCGCGAGGGTGCGAAGGCTCATCACCGGTGCGGGCCAGACATTCGTGTCGTGTCGGAAGATATATGGGGCGCTTCGCATGCGTACCGCTTGTAGACGTAGTTTGTACTGCGGCCGGATATGGTGGGCCCGCTAGGATTTGAACCTAGGACCAACGGATTATGAGCCGATGGAACTCATTCCTCTGTTTACCTGTATATCGCTCTAGAGTGCTGCCGACGCGGGTTTTGCGAATTGCAATTGTCCAGCATTACCCTCTTCATCCCCGATTTTGCGCTAATTCTCGTCACTCCGGCGTCACAAGCGTGTTCTCGGAGCTGTGTTCAGTTTTGAGGCGGTGATAGTAGGAGTCGACGGCTGAAAGACGCTTCAAGCCACGGCGAGCGGAGAGATTTCCGGGCCGTGGCTCAGTGACGGAGGCAAGACCTGTTGCGAAGGATGGGGTCAACGGGAAAATCACTGTACTTTTTCCTCACCTAGGTGCTACGCTGCGTTCAGTTTCGACAGTCGGTCCCGCAGGGGTGCCAAACATGTGCCCAGCATCGGCGGCCCCGGTCATACTCTCTCTTCATGGCAGAACACTGGTTCGCGAAGCCTACCCGCGTCTCTTCCATGAGGAGCCCCGGCAAAGCCGTGCCCACTTTTTGTCGTCGCAGCAGAACTGAGGCGGCACATGCTCGGTAAAGCGCGGATGGGCAACGGCCCGAGCTGAACCTCATCGGGAGAAGCGGAAGAACACGGTGATAACCGCGCCGGAACAATGGCAAGAAGTCAAAAGGGTCCTCTCCGCCGCGCTCGAACGCGAACCCAGTGAGCGGCCTGCCTACCTGGATCAGGCTTGCACAGATGTATCTCTGCGGCGAGAAGTGGAGTCGCTGATCGCCGCGCACGAACGAGGGGACACCAGCTTTCTGGAAGTTCCTGCCGCGGAGCGCACCAGACTGGAGCGAGGCGTCAAGCTGGGATCGTACGAAATCATTGTGCTCCTGGGTGCGGGGGGAATGGGTGCGGTTTACCGGGCCCAAGACACCAAGTTGCCACGGCAGGTGGCCCTCAAGCTCCTGCCCCCGAGCTTTGCGAGCGACGCCGATGCGTTGCTGCGCTTCCGACGTGAAGCCGAGGTGTTGGCTTCTCTAAGCCACCCGAACATCGTCACCATCTACGAGATCGGTCAAGAAGGTCACACCTTATACATTGCCATGGAGTTTGTGGACGGAAAGGTCCTGAGCGACGTTTTGACGGCCGGCCCAATGCCGATGGAGAATGTCTTCGACGTCGCAACACAAATCGCTACCGGATTAGCTTTTGCCCACCAGTCCCGGATCGTACACCGCGATATGAAACCCAAGAACATCGTGATCCGGCGCGATGGGCTCGTCAAAATCCTAGACTTTGGACTAAGTAAACTGGCCCCTGCTTTTCCGCAATCGCTTCTGGACCAGACGACAGCACTCACCGCCCCGAGAACCATCCTTGGAACCGTGGCCTATATGTCGCCGCAGCAGGCCGCCGGTCTCCCGGTGGATTTTCATTCCGACCAGTTCTCGTTCGGATCGCTTCTGTATGAAATGGCTACCGGAAAGAAGCCCTTTGAACGTGGGACCGCAGCGCAAACGCTCGCCGCGATCATTGAAGACGAACCCGAGCCAGCTACGTCATTGAATCGCAAAGTCCCCCCTGCCCTGGACGCCGTCATTCGCCGGTGTCTGCGAAAAGATCCGGGAGAGCGCTACGCCTCGACAGATGAGCTCGCGCGCGATTTGAAGGAAGCGCGGGACCAGTTCTTCCCCAGCGGGCTCGTGCCCCTTCCGCGTTGGGCATTGCCACCGCTACTCGCCTTCCTGTGCTTACTGGCCGCAGGTGGTGTCTGGACAATTGTGCCACGTCTCCCCGAACGGGTTCGCGTGTGGTTGCCCTTGGTTCAGACAGTGGAGGCGAAGCAGCTTGCCGTCCTCCCATTCACAAACGTTGGAAACGATCCCACCAGCCAGGCTTTCTGCGACGGTCTGGTGCAGATCCTGAGCAGCAAACTCAGCCAGGTGGAACAATTTCAGAAGACACTCCGCGTGGTGCCTGCTACCGATGTACTCCGCGAGGGCATTGTTAGCGTTAAGGAGGCGCGGCAGACCTTCGGGGTCAACCTGGTCATTACCGGAAGCGTCCAGCGGACCAACAATCGTGTGAGGATGACGATCAATCTGGTGGACCCTCAGACGCTTCGCCAGCTTAAATCGAAAACGATTGACACCGAGGCACATGATATTTCGACGCTGCAGGACGGCGTTGTGCTGGAAGCCGCTGTGCTTCTGGACGTGAGACTGACGAGTGAGGCAAAGCAGGTTCTAGCTGTCGGAGGAAGCACTGTCGCCGGTGCCTACGAGTATTACACGCAGGGGCGAGGTTATCTGCAGCGGTATGAGATTGCCCAAAATTTGGATACTGCGGCCTCACTTTTTAGGCTCGCGCTCGAGCAGGATCCAAAATATGCCCTGGCCGAGGCTGGCTTGGGCGAGGCCTACTGGAGAAAGTACGAGCTGACCAAAGAAACGCGGTGGGCGGATGAAGCCCGGAAGAGTTCCGAGGCTGCCCTCAAGCTCAACGACAAACTGGCTGAAGTTTATATCACGTTGGGGATGATCCTTTCGGGAACGGGTCGCTATGACGAGGCGATCCAAGACTTTCAGAAAGCCCTTGCGCTTGAACCGATCAATCCGGACGTATACCGAGGATTGGCAAAGACTTATCAGGGAATGGGGAGGCTAAATGATGCCGAATCCACGTACCTTAAAGCCATTGCGGTGCGGCCGAGCTATTGGGGCTTTCATAATGACTTAGGAGGTTTGTACTTTCGTTTGGGCCGTTACGCAGACGCCGAAAAACAGTTTCAAAGCATCGTCGAACTCACTCCCGATAATGCGCGCGGCTACGATAATCTCGGAGCCGTCGCTTACGCCCAGAAGCGCTATGAAGATGCCGCCAAGTTGTTTGAAAAGGCGACGGCCATCAAGCCCACCGAATCTGCCCTCTCCAATCTGGGCACGATCTACTACACGCTGGGTCAATATCCCCTGGCGGCCCGATATTACGAACAAGCGATCCAGATGAATGGCCACGAATCGCAGTACTGGCACAATCTGGCCGCCGCCTACCAGCAGACGCATGAACCACAGAAGGCGCGGGCTGCCTTCGAGGCGACTGCGAAACTGACGGAGCAAGAGCGGCGCGTGAACCCCAGCGACGCCGCTGTGTTAATCCGGCTGGCAGACGCCTATTCCAATCTCGACCAGCCGCAACGGGCCGCGCAACTGTTGGAGCGAGGTCTGGCACTGGCTCCCAACGACGTGTTCAATATGTTCCAGGCGTCCGTGATCTACGAGCAACTGGGAGATCGCAAGCTCGCCTTGCAATGGCTTGCAGAGGCGATCAAAAGAGGCTTCTCGCGGGATTTGATTGAAAAAGAGCCGTCGCTCGCCCCGTTGCGGCTTGATCCAAGATATCAAGGTTTGTTCAGACCCTAGGTGTTTGTACTTCAAACGTAAATTCACGAAAGGAGACGCAAAATGCCAGATGGACAAGCAGTAGCTCGAAAAGCCGGGCCCGTAGGAACAATTACGATCCCCGCAAAAGATGCGACGAATAAAATTAAGATCAAGAAGTTTGGTATAGCGGATAACGCATCCGTTCAGTTCTTAAACCAAACCGGGGGCAATGTCAGCCTTTGGATCCCCGATGGGGGCTTGTTATTTGTCCCACCCGACGGCGTCCCTAGCCGTGACATCAGGGTAGATGTCCCCGCTGCCGGGCGTACTCTTTCCGTTTTGGCCTCGCCGAAAGACAGGCGCTATCTCTATAGCGCATACTGCGAAGCTATCGGTGATTTTGCGGAGGGCAACTCTGCGCCGGAAATACATTGTCCTTAGTGACGGGCGCTGACGCGAATAGCTTCGTCTCGGTCCGGATTTCAATCCGAATGAGACGCGTTCGGGAGATCGAACTGTAAGGCAGCTTTCGCATCCACGAACTTGGTCCAGATGTCTGAAGCCCCTTTCTAACGCGGCTTTGCGGGGATTTGCCCTGTGAGGTAACGGGACCATCAATTCGATGAAATGTTGGTGGGCCCGCTAGGATTTGAACCTAGGACCAACGGATTATGAGTCCGCTGCTCTGACCGCTGAGCTACGGGCCCCACGCAATGTAACGGCATGATTTTATATTGATTTGGCAGAATTGGGAGGAAGATTCGAAACCGCGCCACAGGCCATGTGCGCGGAACGTCTGTTAGTTATGGCTCCCGTCACCCCTCGTTCACGGAAGTTGCAAGCTTCCACTGTCAGCAGAACACCTTCGTCAGTAATAACTTGGGAACATGGAGAGGGGCGGATTGTCGGACAACAGTAATCCCGATGATAATATACGGTATAGGGCGGGATAGTCGTGCAGGGGGAGCACATGTTCGCAGGGAAGGCGCAAGCGCAGACAGAGCCGGTTCCCGTGCAGGCGGAGCAGATCCGCGCCAGCATACTTCAGGTGGAGCGGCGACAGTGGGGGATGTGGTCGACGATGGTGCTGGTGACCCTGTTGTTGACGTTGGGGATAGCGTCGTTTGCCTTCCCCGGGCTGCTCTCGCAAAGTAAAGCTTCCGATAGTCTGGATTTGGCCACGCGCGCGCTGGTGGGGCTCGTGTTGCTCTTCAACGTCTATACGGTGTACCAGCAACTGCAGATTCATCGCATCCAGCGCCATATGGGCCAGCAGGTAGCAACGCTGGGCAAGATGGAAGCGCGCACCGAAGAGGTCTACAAACTGGCTGTCCTGGACGCGCTGACCGGACTGAACAACCGGCGCTCGGGAGAACAGCGTCTGGCGGAAGAGATGGCCCGGGCGCAGAGGCACGAGCGCCCGCTGACCATCCTGATGCTGGACTTGAACGGTCTGAAACAGATTAACGACAAGTATGGCCATGCCGCCGGGGATGAGGTGATCCGGCGGTTCGCGGCGCGGCTCATTCGAGCCATCCGGGGTTCGGATTTAGCCGTGCGCATGGGCGGGGATGAATTCCTGGTATTGCTGCCGGAATGCAAGCCGGAAGAGGTGCGCCACGTGCTGAACCGCTTGAGCGGGCTGAGCGTGGATTGTAATGGGGAATCCGTGACCGTCTCGTTTTCCGCCGGGTGGACCAATTTTATCGCCGGGGAAACCGCCGAGGAGTTGATGAAGCGGGGCGATGAAGCGCTCTACGAGAACAAGCGCGCCGCGCGGACCGAGAACAAGCTGGCCTCCGCAGTTAAATAACCAATAGCGGGTAGTTTTCACGGGAAACAGCAAGTCTGCGCTGGCGAGGTTTGCCGCGCGCCCGACCTTTCCACTTGGGATGAAGCGACAGGTTCCCTCTCCTAACTTAATGAAAAGCAGGGTGTGTTCGTCAGGAAACTTTGAGACCGTGCGGCACCAGCGGCAAGGACCGCAGGCGCACGCCCGTGGCGTCAAAGATGGCGCTGGCGATCGCGGGAGCCAGGCCGACGATCGGGGCCTCGCCCGCGCCGGCCGACGGCAGGTCCTTGCGGTCGATCAGCACCGTTTCGATCGGCGGAACGTCGCTGAACCGGGGAAGGCGATATTTCGAGAAGCGCCCGTTGAGGATGTGCCCGTTTTCGAATTCGATGGCCTCAAATAGCGCTCCGCCTAGCCCCATGATGTTCGCGCCTTCCACCTGATTGCGCAGCTGATCGGGATTCACGATGGCGCCGCATTCGAACGCCGTCACCACGCGCACGATCGTGACGCGGCCGGTCGCGCGATCCACCGCCACCTCGACCGCCGTCGCCACGTTGCCCAGCTTCTCAAAGCCGCCGCCGATTCCGTAGCCGTGTCCCGCCGCTTTGGTTTTTGTCCAGCCGAACTTTTCCGCCGCGGCCACAAACACGGCGCGCAAGCGCTCGTCCTTCAGATTCTTCAGCCGAAATTCCAGCGGGTCCATCTTCACCAGGCGAGCCAGTTCGTCCATGTGGACTTCGCGGGCAAAGTGATTGGCTGTGGCGGCCAGCCCGCGGTAGGACCCCTGCCGCAGCGGCGACTTTGTAGCGTGAAATTGAATCCTCTGGTTGGGAATGTCGTAGTACGTGCGCAGGCCCGCCGCCCCGGAATTATAGTTGTGAAAATCCCAGGCGGTGATCTTGGCGTCGTGGTCCACGGCGCTGGTGATCTCAATCACGCCGGCGGGCCGGAAATACGCCCAGGTGAACTCTTCTTCCCGCGTCCAGACCAGCTTCACCGGAAGCCGGGCCGCGCGGGCCAGTCGCGCCGCCTCGACGGCCATTTCTCCCGAGTGTTTTCCGCCATAGCCCGAGCCGGTGTCCGGCACCAGGACGCGAATCTTCTCCTCGGGCATGTGGAACGCGGCGGCCAACTCGCTGCGCACAGCGAAGGGCCGCTGCGTGCCGGTCCACACGGTCAACTGATCTCCGGTCCACTGCGCCAGTGCGGCGCGCGGTTCCAGCGGTGCGTGCGCGATGTAGGCGATATTGTAGGTTTGTTGCAGCCGGCGGCCGGCCGAAGCCAGCGCGGGCTCCACCGCCCCCACTTCGTACCGCGGCGCTCCGGCCACCTCCTGCTGCGCGACCGGATTCTTCTTCAGGTAGTCGAACAGCTCGTGAGAGGACGGCTGCTCGTCGGCTTTCCATTCCGCGCGGATCGCGGCGGCGGCGCGAGAAGCAACCGCGGAACTGGGCGCGGCCACGCCGATGAAATTGCCGTCGCGCACCACCCGGACATCCGGGATCTTGTCCGCTTCCTGCGTGTCGGCGGAGACCAGCGTGGCGTTGAAGGCCGTGGGGCGAACGATCTTCCCGTACAGCATGTCCGGAAGTTTCAGGTCCGACGGATAGCGATGCGCTCCGGTCACAAAGTCGCGGCCGTCCACTTTCGGCGCGGATTGCCCGGCCACCTTCCACTGCGCGGCGGGGCGCAGAGAGTCGTCGACGGACACTAGCTGTGCGATCTCGTGCGCCTGGACCAGATCTCCGTAATCGGCCGAGCGCTTGGAGAGGTTGTCCATCACCTTGCCGCCCGCTACGGACAACTGCTGGCGGTCCAGGTTCCACCGCGCGGCCGCCAGATCGATCAAGATGTTGCGCGCCGACGCTGCCACGCGCCGGAGCTGCAGATTCATCACTGGTGTCGTCAGGCTGCCGAACGTGCCCATGTCGAAGGGCACTTTGTCGGTGTCGCCCATGATCATTTTGATCGAGCCGATGTCGACTCCCAGCTCTTCGGCGACGCCCTGGCTGAGCGAGGTCCGAATATTCTGCCCCACCTCTACCTTGCCGGTGAACACCGTCACGGCGCCATCCTCACCGATGTGCAGCCATGCGCCAATCGCCTTGGGAGCCGCGTGATCCGGCATCCGGGCGCCGGCGGTTTCCTGGCCGAACGCCTGCCGGTCCAGCACGCACAGGACCGCGAGTCCCGCGCCGAACAATTTGAAAAACTCGCGCCGGCCGGTTTCAAAGCGGTATGCGGGCGCCTCGGCGAATTCGTAGCGTTCCGGCTCCGGCGTCAACCGAAAATCGATCTTCTGCGTCATCGGCGGGGCTCCTTCCAGACGCGCGCGGCCCGGCGGATCGCGGCCACAATGCGCGGATGCGTGCCGCAGCGGCAGATGTTGCCTTGCATCGATTGCAGAATCTCGGCGTCGGACGGATTCGCCTTCGCATTCAGCAGCGAGACGGCCGAAACAATCATCCCGGACGTGCAGTAGCCGCACTGCATCGCGCCTTCGTCGAGAAAGGCCTGCTGCAGCGGGTGCAGTTGGTCGCCCTGCGCTAGCCCCTCGATCGTGGTGATGGCTTTGCCGGCCACCGCGCCCACCGGCGTGAGGCACGACCGCCTCGCCTGGCCCTCGACGAGCACCGTGCAGGCGCCGCACTGTCCTTCGCCGCAGCCGTATTTGGAGCCTGTCAGATCCAATTGCTCGCGCAGCACGCTCAGCAGGCTCGCTTGCGGATCGGCGTCAATCTCGTAAAGCGAGTCATTGATCCGTAATTTTGTGACGTTCGCCATCCGAAAACCTCGTTCGCGAAATCATTCCCTTCAGGGGACTGGCAGATATTCCCGGCGGAACCTCTTGCTCGCCTCGTGCATACGCAGTGCAGCCGCGCTGGAAAAATGGCCAGCGGCCCGGGCGAGTGGCGAGCAGCAGGAGCCGTGTGGCAGAGCAAGTTTAGCATCGCGCCGCTGGCACTGTCGACGAATCTGCCGTAGACTTTTGGCGGTTCCACTCCATTTTCGCTGTCTGCCGGGAGGCCCTCGATGTGCCGAGTTCGACGCCTGATGTTTCTGTGCACCCTCGCTTCGTTGCTGCTGTCCTGTTGTTGGGTTGCCCCCATTGCCCGGGCGCAGGAGCGGCGCGAACGCACGCTCGACGAAGTGAAGGCCGAGGCCATCCGGCGCGCCGAAGACGGGATGTATCCGCTGATTGGACTCGATCCCGCCGACGTGCGCGAGGCATTCGCTTCGATCACCAAAATGGACGATGACGAATGGGCCGCGGCGTTCATGAAGGTGGCCGGCCGCTACCTGGCCCAAGGCAAGGCGCTGGAAGCCAGCGACCCGGCGCAGGCCAGCGCCGCCTACGTCCGCGCCTGGCGCCTCTATTCCTTTGGCCGCTGGCCCGTGCCGTCTTCGTCGGGCAAGACGCAGTCCTACGCCAAGGCTCTCGAGGCCTTTCTCGCCAACGCGCGGTTGATGGATCCTCCCATCGAGATGGTGCAAGTCCCGTTTGAGGGTACGGAAATTGTCGGCTATCTGCGGCTGCCCAAGAATGCCAAGGTCCCGGTTCCGGTAGTGATTGCCATCAGCGGGCTCGATAGCCGCAAGGAAGACATGGCCATGAACTTCAGCGCCATCCTCCCCTACGGAATCGGTTTCTTCGCCGTCGATGGACCCGGCACCGGCCAGGCTCCCATCAAGGCCAGCCCGACCGCCGAGCGCATGTTTTCGCGCGTGATTGATTACCTTGCCACGCGGCCCGAAGTCGATCGGGCCAAGATCGCCGTCGACGGACAGAGCTTCGGCGGCTATTGGGGAACCAAGCTGGCGATCATCGAGCACGCGCGCCTGAAGGGAGTCGTCGTGCAGTCTCCGCCCGTGCACGCCTTCTTT
>JAIQGD010000045.1 GCA_020072765.1 Terriglobia bacterium | reverse complement strand
CGTGACCGCCTGCGCCGCCGGATGCCCCTCCTTCCTGGACGGGGCCGGCCAGTCGTAGCCGTAATTGGCAATGCCCATGATCAGCTTGTCCGCCGGCACCAGCTTCACCATGTTCTCGATGTTGCGGACGAACCAGTCCTGCGGCGCGATGGGCCCCGACGCCGACGTGGTCCACCGGAAATCGTAGTTCATCAGGATGATGGCGTCGGCCTGCGAGGCGAAATACTTGTAGTCGTAGCTCCAGTCCGCCGCCGGCAGCGCCACCATCAGTTTGAAATTCTTCCCGTGCAGCGCCTGCGACAGTGTGTGGATGAAACTCTGAAAATCCGGCATGCTCGGCTTCGGAAGCGATTCGAAGTCCACCACGATGCCTGGCTGATGTTCGGCGTCGGCGTATTCTTCCAGTTGCGTCGCCAGCTTCTGGCGCGCCACCGGATTGCCCAGCATCCGCAGCGTTTCCGGCGGGCACCACCCCTTCTTCCCGTCGTAGTCGTTGACCATCGACATCACCGGCAGCTCAACGTTGCGCGCCTGCAGCGTGCGCAAAAATTCCGCGAGCTTCGGATCGGCGTCCGCGCTGAGCGTCCCGTCGGATGCCACGCCATGCAGCGCCTCCGGAATTAGCAAATCCACATCGTGATAGTGCAGCTGGAGCGAAGCCAGGCTGGTGTAATCGTCGCTCACGTAAAACGCCGCGCGCACCGGATCGTAATTCTGCGGCTCCTTGCCGAGTGCCGCCACCTTGCGCCGGCGTCCCCGCGTCGGCCGGACGCGCTGTTTCGCGCGCACCCCGTGCAGCCCGGCGTGCGTGTCGGTCCGCAAAATCTCCGGCAATTCCGGCTTCTGGATCACGTTGACCAGAAACACCAGGAGCAGCAGGGTGAAGATACCCCCCGTGATTTCCAGCGCCAGCCGGGTTCGCCGCCAGCGCTGGCGTTCTCGATCGTAGAAAATGGGCTTGCGTTCCGGCATGACTACATTCCAAGCTAGCTGTCCATCGGAAGGCTGTCAATGACCTCGGACACGAAGATGCGCGTAAACGTAGCCTGCGCTGCCCTCGCGGGGCTGGCACTCCGCTTGCTCCTGGTCTTTCAAATTCCCATGACCGAAGCCGGCGACAGCCCCTTGTACATCGCCCTGGCCTGGAACTGGCTGAAGCGCGGCGTCTACGGCGTCTTGATCGACGGGCGTCTCACGCCCCTGGACGCGCGCGCGCCCGGCTACCCTGCCTTCCTGGCGGCGATCTTCGCGTGCGCGGGGAATTCCTCGCGGGCGGTGATGCTCGTTCAGGCGCTGCTGGACGTGGCCACGTGTTTTCTGATTGCCTTGATCGCCGCACGGCTTGCGCCGGAGCCAGCGCGGCGCCGCGTAGCGCTCGCCGGCCTGTGGCTGGCGGCGCTGTGCCCCTTCACGGCGAACTATACGGCGGTGGTCCTGACCGAAACTCTGACCCTCTTCCTGACGGCCCTGGCCATCCTGGTGTTTCTCGAGGGCAACTCTGCATTGGCTGCGCGCGCGACGATCGCGGCAGGGCCGGCCACGTCGAGCGGCCGCGTCTGGCTTCTCACCGGACTGCTCGCCGGATTCGCGGCCCTTGTGCGGCCGGAATCCCCGCTGCTGCTGCTGGCGGCGGGGATGGTGCTGGTGGCGGCGTGGTGGCGGCCAGCCGACTGGCGCAAGCTGGCGTGTGCCGGGGTGCTGATGGGCGTGGGACTCGTGTTGCCCCTGCTGCCGTGGGCCGCGCGCAACTGGCGCACGCTGCACGATGTGCAATTCCTGGCGCCGCGCTACGTCGCGTTGCCCGGCGATGTGGTTCCCCGCGGATTCAACGCCTGGACCAACACCTGGCTGTGGAGATTCGCGGACGTCTATCTTACGCAGTGGAAGCTCAACAGCGAGGAGATTCGAGTCGCAGACATTTCCCGCTCGGCGTTCGATTCGGCCGCGGAACGAGCCCGCGTGGCGCATCTGCTGGCCGAGTACAACCGGACGTCGAATCTCTCGGCGGAGCAGGACGCGGCCTTCGGCGAGATCGCGCGCGAGCGCACGGCACGGCATCCCCTGCGTACCTATCTGGAAATCCCGCTGCTGCGCTCGCTGGCGCTGTGGTTCACTCCGCGCAGCGAGCTGCTGCCTCATTCCGGGCACCTCGGGCCGCTGCGGGAGGAATGGGAAGACGACCGCGAGGATTTTCTCATCACCTGGGGCCTGTTTCTTGTGAACGGCGCGTACCTGGCGCTGGGGCTGGCCGGAGCGTGGATCGCGCGCCGGCGGCCCGGGTGGGCGCTGCTGATCGCGTTCCTCGTGGTGCGCACGGCGTTCTTCGCGAATTTTGTCGAGACGCCCGAGCCGCGCTACGTCCTCGAATGTTTTCCGGCGGTCATCGCTTTCGCCGCGCAATTGTTTTCCGGGAGCCGTCAGGCATCTTCGACGGGTTCGGGGTGAATGGTCAGCCGGTAGATCTGCGGAAAGGCGGCGCGGACGCGGCTTTCGAGCAGCGCGGTCAGGTCGTGCACGTCGGTGATGGGCAGGCGCCCGTCCATCGCGCAGTGGCAGGAGACCAGCGTCTTGTGCTCGACGTTGCGGACGCGCACGTCGTGGCAATCGGCCAGCTCGGGATATTCCGGCGGCAGCGAGTTCAGGAAATTCTGCACCGCCTCGGCCAGGTCCTTCATCTCCTCGGCGCCGGGAATCCGCGCGCCCAGCGGCTCGATGTGAATGTTGACGACGGCCCCGGCGTCGGTGGTGGCGCGGATCTCCTCCTCGAGTTCGGTGGCGCGGAGATGCGCTTCGCGCAGGCTCGACTCTTCGTCGACCTCCAGATGCAGCTCGACGAACAGATGGCCGTCCAGCTGATGCGCGGACAACTCGTGAATCGCCAGGCCGCGGCGCTGGGCGATGGCGCGAATCGTTTCGAACAGATGCTCGTCATTGCGCGCGCGCGGCTCGACGTGGACCATGACGTCGGCGGGAATAATCCGCGCGATGCTCCGCTCGACGGCGTCGCTGGCGGCGTGGGCCTGCTCCAGGCTGGCCGTGCGCGGGACGCTGATGGTGACGTCCACGAAATAGCGCTGGCCCGCCCGGCGGACGCGCACGCGGTCGGTTTGCAGCACGCCTTCGGTCTGGCCCACGGCGATGGAGATCTGTTCGTGCAGGCCCTGCGGCGCCACGTCGAGCAGCGCGTCCAGCGTGCGCTTGCCCAGGCGCGAGCCGGTCCAGATGATGACGCCGGCGACGCCCAGCGCGGCCACGGCGTCCAGCCGGTCCAGCCAGGGAATCCGCAGCTTGATGCCCAGCCACGCGCCGGTGATGCCCAGGATGACGACGAAGGTGCTCCAGACGTCGGTGGAGAAGTGCAGCGCGTCGGCCTCCAGCGCCTCGCTGGGATATTTTTTCGCCACGCGGCCGAGGGTGCGCGCCCGGAAAAGATCGATGCCCATCCCCAACGTGAGAATCCCGATGGCCATGAGGCTAGGATGAATCGCCGCGGTGCCGAACAGCAGGCGGTGACACGCTTCCCAGATGATGTAGAGCGCGGTGAGAAGCAGCAGGCCCGTTTCGACGAAGGCCGAAAAGTTTTCCACCTTGCCGTGGCCGTAGAGGTGCTGCGCGTCGGCGGGCTTGTCCGCCACGCGAATCGAGAGATAGGTGATGACCGCGGCCACCAGGTCCAGAATCGAGTGCAGCGCCTCGGAAAGAATCCCCAGGCTGCCCGTGACCACTGAGAGAAACACCTTCAGCGACACCAGCAGCACCGCCGAGCCAACCGACTCCAGCGCCGCCAGCCGTTTCTCGTGCGACGCGTGTTCCTGTGCGCGCGAAGTCATTCCGGGCATTATACGCTCTGCCGCCCGCTTCTCACGATCCCGCGCGTGCAGCGCACCCAAATCCGCTGTGGATGGCGCGCAGACAGGGGTGCGAATGTGTTGCGAATAGAACGGGCACCTATCTAATGTTTTCAACAAGATAGAAGCAATTCTGTTTCCAGGGGTGTTGCGGTTAGAAATAAGCGGAACGGGAGGCACGGAAGCGGGGACGCAGGAAGGCAGGGAGGGGGACCGGAGGCTTGGGCCGGACTGGAGGCCGCAGGCGTGAGGCTGGAGGGCCGATGCGGACTGGGAATTGGATGCGTGGGGCGGGAGGCAGGCCGGAGTGAGGCGGCTGGCCCGGCCTGGGGCGGGGTGCGCCGACGAGCTTTGTTCTTTGCTACACACCTCGATATTATCATGCGCGTCAAATCAAGTTTGGTGTAAACAACGGCGCAAGTCGTTTCAGGAGTGCGGGTTGAGGGGCGCGATTGTGGGCGTGGAAGCTGCGATTTGGGCGCGATCTGAGGCTACGCGGATCTGCGGGGCTATCGCAGTCTGCGGCGTACGCTGCGTGGTTAAGAAGTTGGAGGTCCTCACTAGCGTCCGGCGCTGCCCATGATACGGCTCCGAGTTGGCGAAAAGGCTTGATTTCGTCACGGTGTGAGCGAAGTATTCTCTACGTGCCCACTAAGCACAAGAAGCCCGAAGTGCCAAGCCACCTCGTTGTGCTGGATGCCAAAACTTTCCAACCGCAGCTTGATCAGCTGGTGGATACTTTGGCGTACAAGGTCCAGCGCGAGGGCCTCGCGAAATTGCCAAAACCGGCCTTCGTGACTGCAGACATCTACATGCTAATGCGACAAGCTCATCGAAGCTACGACCTGTTCTTGTACCTTAATTCCGATGAACGCAGGAGCAAGGACCCAGATTGGCGGATCGCATATAGCATTGTCATCCTTCCGATCCTTCGATGCATGATCGACTGCCTATACAACGTCACTTCCATCCTGAAGAGTCCAGGGCCCAAGGGTTATCAGTTCCGCGAGAGCGGCTACAAGCTGGCGCTAAGGGCCCTCGATGACGATGAGCAGCGATACGGGGGAGACCCGAAGTGGGATTCTTATATTGCAGAGAAACGTCGTTTGATTACTGTTGCAATGAAGACCAATGGCATCACGTCGGCCGACATTAAAGCAGTCAAGACCTGGCCTACGCTCGGCGCGTACCTGAGGGTGGACAAGAACAATCCAGACACGCCGCACAAGCAGTTTTTGCGAACGCTCACATTCGGCTTTTGGCAGGAATACTCCGGCATGGCACACGCAACGTTTCAGGGTTTGCTCCCCACTGCCTTTTTCTATGCACCCAAAGATGTTCCGCATGAATATCGGCCGGTACTAGACGACACTGGTGAAGGAATGATTTTTCTCAGTGTGTCTCGGGCAGCCGCCATTTTACTTTGCCTGCTTACGGAGGTGCAGGCGTACTTTCGTTTTGACGGAGCTCGCATCAACGAACGCTTACATCAAGTGTGGAATGCCCTCATCGTAGTTCCCGAAATTAAGGAACTATACGATAAGAGATATGCGACTCTCATGACGAAAAAAGGCATCAATACTAGGTGAGGCAGGTCTTCCTGAATCCGAGCATGGGGCGTTCTTTATTACCTCGACTTCTCGCCAATCATGGGACAAACCAGGACGACCTGGGATTAGCCGGCCAGCGCGAGCTCTCTCTCAACCACTTCTTTGTGCGTCTGCGGGAATTTGGCTTTTGCCTCAATGCCTAGCCGTCCGGCGTAGCGCAGCAGTTTGTCGACGCTCTTGTTGGCGATCTTCCCGTTGAGCAGTTCGCTCACACGCGGCTGAGGCTCTCCGAGGATTATTTGCAGTTCCTTTTGTGAATACTTCTTGGCGCACTTCAGGATAGCCTGGTACAACTCGGCTTTGAACTTGAGCGCCGTGGCGTGCTCCGGTGAAAAGCCAAGATCATCAAGCACGTTCCCGCGCGTCACATGCGCTGGCTTGTTAGCCGCCCTCTTCATGCTTCTTCTCCTCCGCCAAACGCGCCTTGACTGCTTTGAGCCGCTGCCTGGCCTTCTCGAAGTCTTTTCTTGGCATCTCCCGGCTTTTCTTCTCGAAGGAATGAAGAACGTGGATCACGTCCTTGATCCTCGATAGGTAGACGACGCGATACCAGGCCCTCTCATCTTGATCGCGCAGTTCAAAAACGCCCGTGCCAATCGAAGACAACGGTCTGTAATCACTGGGTCTCTCGCCTTGCTGCAACTGCCACAGCTGAAATCCCAGGTTCTGCCTGACGTCCTCCGGGAAGGCGTGCAGAATCTCCCTGGAGTCGCCCTCCCAAACGACGGCCGCGTATTTGGGCTTTTGGCCTTCGTCGCTCACGAGCGCGACTATAACAGTAAGCCGGACCTCAAGTATACAGGTAAATGTATATCCCGTCCAGATGACCGGCGAGTCGGTGTCCGTGCCGCCAGATGCGCTCGCAGGGGCGCGGCGGGACTACTTGCTGCGGGTGAACCTGCGTATAGGAGGCGCGGCGCGCTGCTGCCGTTTATGGCGGGGTTCCCGCGTTGCGGGACGAGTTCCACCCCGCCCTTCCCGTGGAAGGACAAGAGATGTCCCTCGTCCCGCCGCTCGGCGCTTTTCTCCGCAAGTCGGCGGGCATATGATCGGGGGCGAATCGGCTTATCGAGGAGGGGCACATGCGGCTGAAAGATAAAGTGGCAATTATTACGGGGGCGGGGACGGGGATTGGGGAGGCGACGGCGCACAAATTTGTGCGCGAGGGGGCGCGCGTCGTGCTGGCGGGGCTGCCGGACGATCCGGTGAAGGACGTGGCGGAGGTGATTGCCGCGGGCGGGGGTGAGGCGGAGGCGTATCTCGGCGATCTATCCGAGGAGGCGGCGGCGCGCGCGTGCGTCGAGGCGGCGGTGCGGAGGTTCGGCAAGATCGACGTGCTGGTGAACAACGCCGGGGTGTTCATCGCCAACGCGGAAACGCAGGAGTATCGTGTCGAGGATTTCGAGCGCACCATCCGGTGCAACCTCCGCACGGCGTTCCTGATGACGAAGTTCGCCCTGCCGCACTTGCAGAAGACGCGCGGCAACATCCTGTTCACGGGGTCGGAGGCGGGGATCAGCGGGTCGGCCCGGTTCACGCCCTACGGCGCGAGCAAGGGGTTTCTGCACGCGTTTGCAAAGGGCGTGGCGCTCGAGCAGGCGCATTACGGCGTGCGCGCCAACTGCGTCTGTCCCGGCCCGATCGACACGGCGTGGACGCGCGGGCCGGGCGGGCCGCTCAGCCTGGAGATTCAGAAGTCGATCGATCAGATGGTGCCGCTCGGCCGGCGCGGCAGCCCCGAAGAGATCGCCAACGTGTTTGCGTTTCTGGCGTCGGATGAGGCTAGCTACGTCACGGGGGCGCTATGGCTGGTGGATGGCGGAGTCACGCCGGCGAAGGGAATGGCGGGCGCGATGGTGCCGGAGGAATTGCGGCGCATCCCGGCGGTCACGCTGCCGCTGCGCCATGCGCACGACGGGTTGCGCGGGAAACACGTGCATCTGGCGGAGAAGTAGTTTTTCAGGCGCGGCACGCCCGGCGAAGCCAGCTTCGCCGTGGAACATACGGGGAGGACGCTGGGGCGGGGCAAAGCGGCGGCGAGCCGCCGCACTCCAAAGAGTTGTCATTCTGGCGGCGCAACCTGGGTTGGGATGGTCTCAGCTTCGTCGAAGTGGCCGCCATCTCCGGAAACAGATGGAACGCACTGGTTACGACCGGCGGATCACAGGCAACTTCGGATTTCAGGTTCAGAACGACGCGCGCAAGGTGATGGCGCTTCGCGATACCGTGGTCTGCTAGTGCGAAATGCGGGGTCACCGACTACTGCAAGGGCGGGGCGGAGACGACGGGGAGGCGGCGGGGTTCGCCGTGGAAGCCGTGGATTTCGACGTCGTCGAGCAGCAGCGAGGGCGCGATGACCGTGCTGGGAATGCCGCCCTGCGCCGATCCGAACGCGCCCAGCGCCGTGGCGGCCAGCCCTTCGGCGGGATTCTGCATGTAGGTGTAGACGGTGGCGTCGTTGCCGATCGCCAGAATGTTGCGGATGGAGCGCAGCGTCAGCCCTTCGATCACGCCCCCGCGCACCGGTTCTTCACGGCCGTCGGCGACATAGACGCGAGAGACCAGCAGCGGCATGCGTTCGCCGCTGGCGATGCCCCCGGCCATTTGCCCCACGAAATCGGAAAAGTCCTGCGAGTGCAGCGAGGAGAGCGCGGGATTGTCCATCTGCTTGATCTCGAGGCACCATTCGTGGCCGTCGTCCCGGCAGGCGTCGAGGAACTTCTGGCGCACGGCGGCGGGCGCAAGCGCCTCCGCCGATTGAAAGAAGAGATTGCTGCTGAGCGGGCGCGGATCGGAGAGCAGCGCGGTGCGGCCGTGGCCGTTGGAGCTCTGCAAATCCGGTCCGGGGCGGCGGGACATCAGCAGGTTCCGCAGCACGCCATTTTCGACCAGGGAGACGCGCTGGCCGATCACGCCTTCGTCGTCCGCCGTGTAGCCACCGAGCAACGGCTGGCCCTGAAACTCCTTGTAGGTGGGATCGTCCACCAGGGTGACGCTGGCGGGGAGCACGCGCGTCCCGATGCGGCCGGACCACTCGCTGCGTCCTCCGAAGCGCTGCAGGAAGGCCTCGAAATCCTGCGTGGCCGAAAGAGGCGGGCGCGCGCCGGAGAGCGAAGGGGCCAGCATCTGCGCCAGGGCCGAGGCCGCGGCCGGCGCGTCGAAGAGCACCGGGCCGGTGTAATCGGGCACCAGGGGGCTGGAGCGCAGGGCGATCAAATCGGTGGCCGATTGAACCAGGCCTTTGGAAACCGCGGCCGGATCGGGCAGGCCCGCGGGGCGGCCGGCATAAGCGGCGTAGAAATTGTGAAGCGGCATGCCGTCGGCGGCTTCGGCGGCCAGGGCTGCTTCGACGGCGGCGAGGCTGCGCGAGGTGCGGACGGTGGTGCCTTCGCTCGTCATCAGGTAGGTCGTGGCATAGATGAGGTAGTAGTTGACGCGCGTGCCGAACAGGTCGGGAAAGTTGCGGAGAGCCGCCGAGGCCGTGCGCGCCTCGTTGTCCCAATTGCGCGACGTCCAGTCGGGATCGATGCGCGCATCCACTTTCACCAGGGGCGGGGCCTGCGAGAAGTCATCGATTTCGGGAGGCTTCGTCAGGCTGCGGAGGAAAGCGCCCTTGATGGCCATCTGGGTGACGGCGGACTTATAGGCCTGGTCGGTGGCCAGCCAGAGATCCTGGCGGAGCGAATGGTAATCGCGGTCGATGCCGACCTGTCCGGTGGAGCCGAGGAAACCTTCAAAGCCGTCCTCGCTGATGAAGTTGGAGCTGTCGAGGTGGTAGTTGCCCACGCGGACGTCCACGCTCATGTAGCGCACCCGCGACGTCGAGCTGGATACCAGCGCGCCGAACGACGCCGTGACGTTGCGCACGTCGAGGTCCAGCAGCCGGTATTCGATGTAGAAGGGCTTGTCCACTCCGGGCAGCGCCAGGCGCGTGCGCGAGCGCTCCAGTTCGTCGCGCATGGCGCGGAGCGTCTGGTCGCTATCGGAGACCGGCGCGGAGGCTTGTCCCGCGGCGCGTTTCGAGGAATTCGGAGCAGCGGCCAGGGGCAGGGCGAGGGCGGCCAGCAGCGCGAGCGTGGCAAATTTCCTCACGGTTTTGCTCCCTGGGCCTCGGGATCGTGCGCCGGGGGCGGGAGAATCGGCGGCCTGTCCGTGGCGGTTTCTTTCTTGGCGAACTCCATTTCGGAGATGAGGATGGCCGGGGAAACGGCGGAGACCGGCACGGAGCCGGATTCGGCGCCGCAATAGCCGTTAAAAATTTCCGGCGTGTCGCCCGTGGCGACAATATTCTGGAGCGAGACCAGCGGCGTGCCCACGATATCCACGCCGCGCACCAGCTGGTCCGGGCGGCCATCGGCGAACACCTTGTACACCACCAGCGGCGTCACCTGGAAGGCCTGCGGCTGGCCGCGGCCGGTGAACGTGAAGCCTCCGGCGATGTCGTCGATCAGCAATCCGTAAGGCAGGCCCTTCTGCTTGAGCATGTCAATCAACTGCTGGCGAAGCTGCGCGTTGGTCACCATCCGCGAGCTGGAGACGATCAGGTTTCCCTGCCGCGCGACCGGGGCGTAGCCCAACTGGCGGCGTCCGTGGCCGTTCGAGTGGGGCAGATTGATCAGGGGCGAGCGGGACATCAGAAATGTTTTCAGCACACCGTTCTCCACCAGCGGAACGTTTTGCGCCGGCATGCCTTCGTCGTCGAAGGGATAATTTCCCAGCAGCATCTGGCCGCCGAGTCTTGCCTCAGTGGGATCGTCCTTGATGGAGATGAACTCGGGCATAATCTTTTCGCCGACCTTGCTGGTGAAGGTCTGGCCCTCGCTGATGTCCTTCTGGCGGAAGCCTTCGGCGCGATGGCCGAACACCTCGTGGAAGAAGACGGCGGCGGCGCGGCCGGTGAGGAGCGCGGGCCCGGCGTAGGGATCGACCAGAGGCGCCTGGTCGAGGGCTTCGGTTTCCCGCAGCATGGTGTGAATGGCGTCGAACACGGCCTTTTCGGTGGGCGCGTCCTTGGGGTCGAGCCAATCGAAATTGGCGTACCGGTTGATGTCCATTCCGTCGGGAGCCTTACTCTGGACGTACAGTTCCAGCCGGTAATGCACCTGGCCGAAGGCCAGCCGCGAGCCTTCGCTGCTGACCTGATATTGATTGGCGCCCAGCGCCGTGAACGTGGCGATGGAATTCAGCACGGCGGTGGATTGGCTGAACGCGGCGGTGTAGCGGCGCACGCGCTCTTCCCAGGGCGTGCGGTCCACATGAATCTCCACGAGCGGACCCGCGAAGGTGTGCGGCTCCTCGCGCGAAAAATCGGGCGCGGCGGATTCGGCCGTTTGCACCTGCACCTGCTGGCTGGTCTGGACCTTGATGAGGGCCTGGGCGGCGGCGCGATACTGCCGGTCGGTCTCGCGCCAGATTTCGCGGCGCAGGACGGCAATGTCGTCATCCAGGGCGACGGTGGCGCCGGGGCTGGTCCAGCTGGGCGGGCGGTCGCCCAGTTTGTGGGTGTTATCGAGCTGATAGCTGCCGGTGCGGGTCTGCACTTCGAGCCAGCGGCTGCGCTCTTCGCTGCTGGAGAGCAGCGCGCCGTTGGAGCCGGAAACCTGCGTGTATTGCCGGTCTGACAGGGTGTAGCGGATGAAGTAGACGGGCGGATCGGCCTTGGAAAGACCAGCCATGGACCGGTCCAGCTCAGCCTGCATGGCCGTGAGCACGGCCGGACCTGCTGGTTGAGCCGCGCGGTTGGCGGCGCGGCCAACCCAGGCCGCCGCGAGCACGACCGTGCTCAGCACGGCCGCCCCGGCCAGGAACTGTTTACATCTCAGTTCGAATTTCATCATTGCGCGAAGTGCACCAGTTTAAGATAGGATGCCTGCGATTCCCAGTGAAAAGCCGGGAAGGTGTTCCTGCCCGGGCCGCGTGCCACCGCCGCCCCGGCCGGGCGCTCTCCGGCGGAAGGAGAATTAGATGCGCGCGCTGGTCGTGGGGCGGTATGGGCCGCCGAATGTTTTTGAGCTGCAGCAGGCGCCGGACCTGCAGCCCAAGGCCGGAGAAGTCCTGATCCGCGTCAAGGCCATCGGAGTCAACTTCGCGGATCTGCTCCAGCGCATGGGGGTCTACCCCGGGACGCCGAAGCCGCCGTTCATTCCGGGCATTGAAATCGCCGGGGTGGTCGAGAAGGTGGCCGAGGGAGCGAAGCCCGGCGAAGGAGAAGCGCTGCGGGCGGGCGACGCGGTCGTCGCGCTGACGCAGTTCAACGCCTACGCGGAGTGGGCCTCGGTTCCGGCCGGGCGCGTCTTTCGCCTGCCGCCGGGCATCCCGTTCGAGGATGCCGCGGCGATTCCGGTGAACTATCTGACGGCGTATCACGCCATGTTCACCATGGGCAATTTGCAGCCGGGCAATCGCATCCTGATCCATGGTGCGGGCGGCGGCGTGGGCATCGCGGCGGTGCAGCTGGCGCGCGTGCGGGAACTGGTGATCTTCGGCACGGCGGGGTCCGCCAAGCAGGCCTACCTGCGCAAGATTGGCGTGCACCACGCGATCGACTATACCAGCAGCGATTTTGTCGAGGCCGTGCGCAAGCACGCGCCGGACGGCATCGAAATGGTGATGGACGCGATCGGCGGGAAATCCTTCGCGCGCAGCTACCAATGTCTGGGGCCCACGGGCCGGCTGGTGCTCTACGGTTTTTCGGCTGGCGCGGGGACCGGCGTGGCGCGCAGCTGGCTGGCCAGCCTGAAGGCCCGGCTGCAAACGCCGCGTTTCGACCCGGTCAAACTGATGGGCGAAAACATCGCCGTGATCGGCGTGCGGCTGACCAAGCTGCTCTCCCGCCCGGCACTTCTGCGCGGCGAACTCGCCGAAATCTTCCGGTTATACGGCGAGCGAAAGATCAAGCCGGTGATCAGCCGCGTATTTCCGCTCGAGCAGGCCGCCGAAGCCCACCAGTACATCCACGACCGGAAGAATATTGGGAAGGTGGTCCTGGTTGTGAAGTAGCCGCGGTCGCGCGAGTGTTGCGTCTCGCAAATAACTGCCAATAGTGCCCGGCTCGTAACTCACTGTAGGGGCGCTGCTTGCTGCGCCCTGCCCGGCCGCAAGATTTGAGAGCTATTTCCGGGACACCACACTAGCAGGGTGCTGAAGAAGGCGACGCCAGGCTTCAGGGGTTAAAACCCCTGAAGAGAGCGCACGACTTCCGGCGGGGTTGAAACCCCGCCCTTCCGCCCTGCAACATTTTTTCGCAACCTGTAAAGCCGCGCCCCACAAAGCTCGCAGGGTCCTTCAGCAACGCGCTACTTCGCTGGCGGGACCGCGGTCTTCGGCGCGGGCTTGCGCAGGCTGGGGGCGAGCAGGTCCACCTGGCCGAAAGGAATCTCGTCGTACTGCGCGGTGGGGAAAGCCTTGTGCAAGGCGTCGCGAAAGGCGGCGACGTTTCCGGTGAGCACGAGATCCAGGTCGCTGGCCGACAGATGCTGCTGCGCCATGGCGCGCACCTGCGCGGGCGTCACCGAGCGGATGCGGTCCGGATAGGTGCGGTTGTAATCGGCGGGCAGATCGAAGGCCGCCACGGTCAGCACGCGGTCGGCCACGCGTTCCGGCCTCTCCGACTGGATGGGATAGACCCCCGCGAGATAGTCCCGCGCCACATCCATTTCCTGCGGGGTCACTTCGCCCGTGGACATGCGCGCGATCAGGTTCACCACGAGTTGCGTCGCCTCCAGCGTGGCCGCAGTGCGCGTAAACGTCGAGACGGCAAACGATCCGGCGTAGCGGTGCGCA
Source organism: Terriglobia bacterium (assembly GCA_020072765.1). Taxonomy (GTDB): domain Bacteria; phylum Acidobacteriota; class Terriglobia; order Acidiferrales; family UBA7541; genus Palsa-295. The sequence continues at coordinate 10,633 of JAIQGD010000045.1, read as the reverse complement.
TTGAAGGAAGAGAAGGCGCCGTAGGTGAGGCCCTTCTTGATCCGGACTTCCGTGTTGAGCCGGCTGTTGTAGCCCCCGCCGAAAATGCGATTCATCACCGTCACGGGGATGAAATCCGGATCGGCGCGGCGGATGCCGAGTTTTCCGGCGCGGATTTGCGTTTGCACCGCGTCGGGCTTGTCGATCAGCCAGATGTGCACGCCGTGCAGGGGCGCGGGCGCCGGCGGTTCCGCGGGCGTCACGCCGAGCTTGGGCCACGCGCCAAAATATTTTTCGGCGGCGGCGAAGGCTTCCTCGGGTGTGATGTCACCGGCGAAAGCCAGCAGCGACTGGTTGGGCGCGTAGCTGGCGTCGTGAAATTTCACGAGCTGCTCGCGGGTCAGTTTGCGGGCCGTTTCCGGAGTGCCTTCGGCCGGCCGCCCGTAGGGGGAGCTGCCGTACAGAGCGCGGCTGAAGACCGCCGAGGCCAGATACTCGGGATCGGAATACTCCATGGTCAGATTCGAGAGAAGCTGCTGGCGCTGCCGCTCGAGCTCCTCGGCGCGAAACGCGGGATGCAGTACGACGTCGGACATCAGGTCGAGCCCGTCGGGCAGGTCTTTCTTCACCACGTTCAGCGTCACCGTGGTGGCATCGTCGCCGGCGGAGGCCTCCAGCGACCCGCCGACGAAATCAATGGCCTCGGCAATTTCCCGCGCGGTGCGTTTTTCGGTTCCTTGCGTCAGTAGATTCGCCGTCATTTGGGCGACGCCGGGCATTTCGGCGGAATCCTGAATGCTGCCCGCCGAAAGGACCAGCAGGCGCGCCGCCACGGCCGGCTCGCTGTGATCCGTGATCACGAAGACGCGCAGGCCGTTGGCCAGCGTTTTTGTGGCCGCGTCGGGGAAGTGAAACGGCCTCGGCGCCCCCGCTCCGGGCATCTCGGACACCAGCTTTACGCCCGGCGGGACGATTCCCGTTCCGTTCTTCTGCTCCGGCGCGGAGGCGGGCTGTGCGGCGGGTTGCGGCGCGGGTTGCTGCGCCAGCGTGGAGGTCGCCGCCAGCGCCAAGACCGCCAGAAGATGCATCCCTTGCTGTTTCATCTGTGCTCCCATCATGAGATTCCTTTACGGCTGGGCCGGCGGCATGATTAAAACGGTGGCGCGTTGCGGGATGAAGTATTGTTTGGCCACCCGTGCAATGTCCGCCGGCGTCACGGCGAGATATTGTTCGAGCTCGGTATTCACGCGGCCGGGGTCCTTCCCAATCACCGCCGCGGCGGCCAGGGCCACGGCCTTTTCTTCATCGGTGTCCCGGCCCAGGATGAAGCCGGCGATTTCCTGGTTCTTCGCCTTCTCGAGTTCCCTGGGGTCCACGGGATGGTCCTTCAGCCCGTCGAGCACGGCCACCACCGCCTTTTCACCTTCGGCGGCGGCATGGCCCGCATTCATGATGGCGTAGGCCCAGAAGAGATTGGGGTGTTCGCTGAAGTTGCCGAATCCGGCCGATTGCACGGCGATCTGGTCCTTGTAGACGAGCGTCTGATACAGGCGGCTGCTCTCGCCCCCGGCCAGAATGTTGGCGGCCAGATCGAGCGGGTAGGCGTCGGGGGCATAGCGCGCGGGAATCTTATAGCCGATGACCACCGCCGGGAGCGGCGTGTTGGAATAGGATTTCTCGACCGTGCGCTCGGCGGTTTGCGGCGGCTCGGGCGTGTCCCGGCGCGGAATCGGTTTCGCGGAAGGCGGGATGCCCTCGAAGTATTTTCGGGCCCAGGCCAGGGCCTGCTCGGAGGCGAAATCGCCGGCGATCACCAGCGTGGCGTTGTTGGGCTTGTAGTAGGTGTCGTGGAACTCGCGGACATCGGCCAGCGTGGCCTGGTCCAGATCGGCGATGCTGCCGATGGCGGTGTGATGGTAGCCGTGGACGGTGAAGGCGGCGGCGCGCAGATCCTCTTCGATCGCGCCGTAGGGCTGATTATCGACGCGGACGCGCCGTTCTTCTTTCACCACCTCGCGCTCGGATTTGAAATTGGCCTCGTCCACGTTGAGGCTGCCCATGCGGTCGGCCTCGAGCCACAGGATGCGCTCGAGGTAGTGGCTCGGGAACGTTTCAAAGAAGTTCGTGGTGTCGTCGTTGGTTTGGGCGTTGTCGTATCCGCCCACCGCTTCGATGATGCGGGAATGTTCCTCGGGGCCGACGTGCGCCGAACCTTTGAACATCAGGTGCTCGAACAGGTGCGCGAAGCCGGTGCGGCCCTCGCGCTCGTCCTTCGAGCCCACGTGATACCACACCTGCACATTGATCACCGGGACGGCGTGCTCTTCGAGCAGGATCACCTGCAGGCCGTTCGCAAGCGTGTGCGTCGTAAAGGCCAGCTTCGGAGGGCGCGCGGCGGAGGCGGAACCTTCCGACGCCTTTCCTTGAGACCCTGGCTTCTGTGCGGCCAGCGGCGCGGCGAAAGACGCCGTCAGCCCCGCTGCGAACAACAACACCGCGCCAAGCCGCATCCCTTTGCTCCTGCTCGTCCGCGTCATGGATGGCTCCAATCGTCCCGGGTGCATTCTCCGTGCGCCCCACCCGTGGGGGAACGCCCTCCAGTATCCCGGCAGCGGATTCCGCTGTCAATTGTCGGCCGCGCCGCTGCCCGGATGCGGGAAACATCACCATTTCCTTCCCTACGGCCCCTTAGACGCATCCGGCGTGGGAAAGGGTAGCCGCTGGCTAAACACCACGGAGGCGCCGTCCCGCAGACGCAAGTTTCCTGCTGGGCACAGGCGCGCGATGCCAAGTTGCCAGCATGGGGCGGATGTGGTGGGATGGGAAGCAGCGGGTGCCGCAAAGCGCTGCCGCGAGGTGACCATGAGAGGCTTGGGACAGGTGGTGGGACTTCTGGTCGTCGTGTTGATTACCGGGCTGGTGTACAAGTTCTACTTCGCGCAAGGTTCGAATTCGGCGGCGGTGGCGCACCCGGTGCAGACCATCAATACGGTCGGGGTGAAAAGCGATCTGCTGTCCATTGCCCAGGCCGAGCGTACCTACCAGGCCGAACACGGGTCTTACGCATCGTTCGATGAGCTGGTGTCGGGCGGGGCGATTACGCTGAGGAAATCCGGCCGCGACGGCTACACCTACGATGTGGCAACGTCCGCCGAAGGTTTCCAGGTCACCGCGCGCTGCCCGGCGGCCACCAGCCCCGGCTGCACCAATTACGTCATCGACCAAACGATGGAAGTGCAGACTGCGCCCTGAGCGCGCGCCTGATTACGGCGTGCGCTTCTGCTCCGCCACGGTGACGCCGGCCTCGGCGTAATCGGTGGGCGGCAAGTCCACAAACGTCACGTGGATGTTTTCCAGCCGCGCCCGCCCTTCCTCCACCAGCGCTTGCGTGATGCGTTCGGCGAGTTTCTTTTTTTGCTCGGGCGTGCGCCCGGCAACCCAGGTGATCTGCACGTAGGGCATTTTCCTCTCCTCGAAGTACGCTGGGATTGTAGTGGGAATGGAGGCGAACGAAAAGCACTTCCGGTACTGTGCTAGAATGGCCCGGCCGTGCTAAAGCTGCTCCAAAATCTCCTCGATTTGCAGGGTGTGGATGTCCGCTTGAGAGACCTCCGCGCGCGGCTGGCGACGTTTCCCAAAAAAATTGCCGCCGTCGATGCGCGCATCGCCACCGCCCGGGCCGCCGTCGATCAGAGCAAGGCCGCGCAGTTCGCCACCATCAAGGACCGCAAGAAATACGAACTCGACGTCGAGCAGTGGAAGGAACGCGCCCGCAAATACAGGGACCAGACCGCCCAGATCAAGACCAACGAGGCCTACAAGGCCCTGCAGCACGAAATCCAGATGGCCGAAGAAGAGATGGCGCGCTCCGAAGACCGCCTCCTCGAGCAGATGGTCAACGCCGAGGAATACGACCGGCAAGTGAAGGCAGCGGAGAAGGCGCTCAAAGAGATCGAAGATGTGGCGCGCGTCGAACGGGCCAATATTGAAGCGGACAAGGCCACGGTGGAGAAGGAGTTCGCCGGCCTGAACGCCGAGCGTGCGCGCGTGGCCGCGGAAATCCCCGAGGACATGACCGACCACTACGACCGCATCGCCAAGAAGCACGACGGCCTGGCGCTGGCCGAAGTGCGCGACGAAAAATGCAGCGCCTGCGGCATGATCGTGAGGCCGCACGTCTTTCAGGAGATGCGGCGCTCCGGCAGCACGGAACTGTTTCACTGCGAGACCTGCACGCGCATTCTCTACTACATCGAGCCGGGCGCATCGGCGGCATCCGCCGCCGCGCCGGCCGCGCAGCCATCTTCGCCGGCCGAGAGCTGACACCGCCCGCCGGATAATCCGGGCGGGCCAGGAGCCCCATGCCAAAAATTCCACCACCGGGAAGCGGCCGCCTGTTTACGGAGGCGCATTCTTCCGCGGCTCCTTCCGGCGTCCACATCGCCAATGTGGATGGGGCGTCGCGCGGCAATCCGGGGCCCGCGGCCTATGCCGTGGTCCTGCGCGACCCGGACGGCCACGTGGTGCTGAAACTGGCGAAAAAAATCGGCCGCGAAACCAACAACGTGGCCGAGTACTACGCGCTGCTCGCGGCCCTGGACTATGCGGCCACCCACGGTATCCGGGCGCTGCGCATCCGCAGCGATGCCGAACTCCTGGTTCGCCAGATGCAGGGGCGCTACAAAGTGAAGAGCGCGCACCTCCAGCCCCTCCACGAACGCGCGCGAAAGCTGGCCCGCCAGCTGGACTATTTCGCCATCGAGCATGTGCCGCGCGAAATGAACCGCGATGCGGACGAACTGGCCAACGTCGCCCTCGATTCCGCCGCGCCCGGCATCGACCGGCGCTTTTCGGACTCCGATCATCGTCCTGCGGCCACGGGTGCGCAGGCCGCTGCGCCGCTGCGCGAAGAGCCGCGCCCGGCGCAAACCCCGCCCCCTGCCTCCCGGCGCTCAGCCCGGCCTTCGCGAATCCGCGCCCGGTTCGTCAAGGGCGTGCTGGTGCCGCTGGAATCCCTCGACCTGCCGGAAGAGACGGAAGTCCTTCTGGATCTGCGGATTGCCTTGCCGGATTGACTCGTAAGCCATTTCCTCATATGACAATAGCTGGTAGGAATGGGCGTCGCGCTGGTACGAAAGCTCCATTGTCCGCGCAGGTGCGAAGGCTTAGCATATTTATCACTTCCTTATGAATGGCGCCATCGCACCACCAATGCCCAATTTGGGCGAGGTGATTTCCGTCACGGCGGTCCTCGCCGTGCTGGTGGGGATGTTCCTGTCCGTGCAACGGCAGCGCGGATCCGGGCGGGTCCGGCTGTGGGCCTACGCCTGGGGGCTGACCTTCCTGCATTTCGCGGCGAGACTCTTCGGTCCGCACGCGGGCCGGCTGGCGAAAGTCGTCGTGGCCAGCGACTGTGCCTTGGTGGACCTGGCGGCGCTGGTCTTCATTGCCTCGTTCGTGTTCAGCGACGACGAGCGCAGCAAAAGCAACCGGCTGATGGCGCTGCTGAGCGCGCCCATCATTGTCCACTGCTTCGCGATGTACTGCTTCGCTCAGAACCTCTGGCTGCAAGCGGCTGCGTTCGCGTGCCTGTTCTTCGGCGCCAGTGCATTTTTGTTCATGGAATCCCGGCGGACATTGGCGCAGCTGGCCGGCGCCGGAGCGCTGGCGGCGATCGGCATCCTGGGCATTTGGCAATTGTTCGTTGGAAATGGGGCCATGACGGTTGGTCTCATATTCATGGTGGCCTATGCGTTGTGCGGCCCGCTGTTCTGGAGACTTTACCGGAGGCGCTCGCTCGGGGTGATGATCGTGACCGCCGGATTCTTTGTGTGGGCACTGCAGTTTCCCCTGACCCTTTTCATGTACGCCCACGGGCGCCAATATCTCTTCCTGCTGGATTTTTGGAACGTGCCGCGGCTGTTCGTCGCGCTGGGGATGATGCTCACGGTGACCGAGGATAACCTCGCGGTCATCGGGCAGGGGCAGGCGCGGGCGCTGGCGATCACGCGTCTGCTCGACCGGCTATCGCAACTGAAGTCGCGCATGCTGGCGGGGAAGGATACCGTCACCGTGTGCGGCGAAGTGGCCTTTGCCGTAACCGAAGCGAGCGATTTCGTCCGTGCGGCGCTCCTGCTGGTGAGCGACGAGGGGAAGCTCTACGTCGCGGGTTCGAATGGCTTTACGAACGAAAGTTTAGCGGAAATGCGGAATCGGGCGGGGGATGACCTCGCGGCGTCGTTGAAATACCTGTCCGCCCACGGTGCGCGCATTGGCCAGCAATCCTTCGTGCTTTGCCCGGAAGACAACCTGATGCTGATCCCGCTGGTTTCCTGGCGCGGGACCGCGGTGGGCTGCCTGTGCGTGGAGGGTGGAAAGGAACCGGGGGCTGTGGATCCGGCTCAAATCCTGCGCCTCGAGTCTTTCGCGTCCGATCTGGCCGTGAATATCGAGAACATGAAGTTGCGCCAGCACCTCATCCGCTCGGAAAAGCTGGCGGCCATCGGCCAGCTTGTCGCGGGCGTGGCTCATGAGCTCAACAATCCTCTCACCGGCATCATCGGCTATGCCGACCTGCTGAGCCAGCAGACCCAGGAAGCCGGGGCCGCGCGGCGCATCGAAAAACTCAGCCACGAGGCGCAGCGCATGAAGCGCATCCTGGACGGATTGCTTCGCTTCGGCCGCCAGAACGGTTCCACGGTGCGGTCGTCCCGCTTCGACGACACCCTGCGGGACGTCCTGCTGTTCCGCGAATACCACATGCGCGCGCAGGGGATTAAGGTGGACGTCCAAGTGGATCCCGCGATGCCTCCGGTGGGAGTGGGCGAGGACGAGTTAAAGCAGGTCCTGCTCAACATCTTGGGCAACTCCATGGACGCGGTCCACGAAAGCGCGCAGCGGGAAATCTACGTGCGCGGTTCCCACAAGTCAGGCCGCGTGGTGGTTCAGTTCGAGGATTCCGGCACCGGATTTGCCGACGTGAACCGCGCCTTCGATCCCTTCTACACCACCAAGGCCCCCGGAAAGGGGACCGGGCTGGGACTCAGCATTTGCTACGGCATCGTGCAGGACGTCGGCGGCGAAATCACCATCGAGAATCTGCAGCCGTGCGGCGCGCGCGTCACCATCGCGTTTCCCGCCGCCGTCTCGCAGCCCGTCGTGATCTCGCACGCCTGCTAGTGTTGCGTCCCGCAAATAACGGCCAATAGTTCGCGCCTCGCAATCTGCTGTACGGGCGCTGCTGGCTGCGCTCCGCGGCTGGCGCGGCGCGCGCCGCTTTGGAGTGCGGGAGCTTGCTCCCGCTTTCGCCCGGCGAAATGTGCTTCCGCTTCTACCCGACGAAGCTTGCTTCGCCGGGGCACCCGCGAGAACCATCCTGCCGCGCGACAAAGCGGCGGCCAGCCGCCGCACTCCATAGGAAGATCCCACTTGCAGGGGGCGTCTGGCTCACAACGTGTGCGGAACTACTTCAAGATGTAGGAACGGTAGAGCGTGTCGCGCTGGGCGGGGGTGTAGCCGGCCTGGGAGATGATGCGGCGGAGTTCTTCCTCGTTGGTGCGGTTGCGGACGCCCGCGGCGTGCACCACGTTTTCCTCGATCAGCGTGCTGCCCACGTCGTCGGCGCCGAACTGCAATCCCACCTGGCAGATCTTGATTCCCGGCGTGAGCCAGCTGGACTGGATGTGGTCGATGTTGTCCAGATAGAGCCGGCTGATGGCCAGCGTTTTCAGGTAATCGAAGGCCGTGGCTTCCGGCACCTTCTTGCCCAGCGGCGTGTTTTCGGGCGCGAACAGCCAGGGGATGAACGCGGTGAACCCGCCGCTGTCTTGCTGGATGCGGCGGAGGCGTTCGAGGTGATTGACGCGGTGGCGGTATTCCTCGCCGCAGCCAAACATCATCGTCGCCGTGGTGCGCATGCCCAGGGCGTGCGCCTCGCGATGGACTGCCTCCCATTCCTCGGAGCGGCACTTCAGCCGCGAGATGCGCGCGCGCACTTCGTCGTCGAGGATCTCGGCGCCCGCGCCGGGGATGGACTGCAACCCGGCGTCGCGCAGCCGGAGGATCGTGTCGCGCACCGACAGGCTCGAAGCCTCGGCGATGCACAGCACCTCGGGCGCGGAAAAGCAGTGCAGGTGAACCTGTGGGAAGCGCTCGCGGATCGACCGCAGCATGTTCTCGTAAAACTCGATCTTCAAGTCCGGGTGCAGGCCGCCTTGCAGCAGCACGCCCGTCCCGCCCAGCGCGATCATCTCCTCGATCTTTTCGTGGATCGTTTCCAGCGGCAGGACGTAGCCCTCTTTCGACCCCAGCGGGCGGTAAAACGCGCAGAACGAGCAGTATTCCGTGCAGACATTCGTGTAATTGATGTTGCGGTCGATCTGGTAGGTGGCCACGCGCGGGTCCGTCTTCTTGCGGCGGACTTCGTTGGCCGCCATCCCGATGCCAATCAGGTCGTCGGAATGAAACAGATCGAGCGCTTCTTGTGGGGTCAGACCCATGGTTCAGAGCTCACAATTTACAGACCACAGTTTACAGTTAACAGTTCACAGTCAACAGTATAAGGCAAAAGCCCTACACCCTGCGCCCTACCACCTACAACCTTTCTCCCTACGCCCTAAAACCTATGACCCTGCGTTGCCCGGCAAATTCTACGGGCCGGGCCCGCGGAATCAGCCCCGCGGCGGCCGCCTTTTCAAAATAGAGCCGCAGGCCGGCCAGATTTTCTTCGTCCAGGTCGAAATTGATGTTTTCGGTCAAGTAGCGCTCGAGCGCCCCCGGCGGTAGATCGAGCTTGATCGAGGCGGCCTCGGCGATTTCGCGGATGTGCTCCAGGCCGTACTTCTTCGAGGCCAGAAAATCGGCCACGACCTCCGGCGTGACGGCGTCGCGCCGCCCCACCCAAATTGCCAGCACGCACGGGTGTCCCGTCATTTCGCGCCACTGATGCACGACGTCGTACACATACAGCGTTTGGAAACCGGGCACGGGCATCTCTTCGGGATCGCCCTGGCAGCATCCGGCATCGCTGGGCGGCTTGGCGTTGAGCGCCTCCATCTGGAGGGAGATGCGCAGCGCGGGATCGCCGATCACCAGTGCGGCGTCCGCCTGCTTCAGCATTTCGGAAGGCTCGGGCGCGGCGTCGACGAATTCCGGCGCAATCTTCCAGCGCTCGGCCGCCAGCATGCGCACCAACGCGGCGGTGCTGCGCGAACTTGTGTCCAGCGCGATCCGCTGGGCCTTCTCGATGGGCTTTTTGGCCACCACCAGCAGGCTGCGCACTTCGCGCTTGGCCGCGATGGCCATTCCCGGCAGCGCCACGACGTTCTCCATGCGCTGGTATTCAATGGCCGGGATGATGGCGATGTCCGCGTCGCCCCGCCGGAGCGCCTCGGCGCACTGCGACGGCACCGTGAACGATAAATCATACTTGCCCGCCAGCGGCCCGTCGGTGAAGCCCCACACCAGCGGCGCCGTGTTCAGGAATTCGACAATGGAGATGCGCAGTTTCGCCAAGATTCGCCCTTTTATTACCAATCCGCAACAATATAGCATAGTCGCAAGGGCCATCCAGTGCGCCCGTGATGTAAGATCAGGCGATGCGACGCCGAATGTTCCTCGGGTCCCTCTTGCGGGCGGCGACCGCTGCGACCACCACCCAACTCCTGAGCGAATCACCATTTTTCACACTCTCCGCTGGAGAATTCGCGAAGGCAGCCGGAGTATCGAAAGCGCGTCCGCAAATTGCGCTTACGATGGACGACCCGAGCTTGACCGTGAGCGCGCGCATGGATTGGCAGGAGGCGAATCGCCGCCTGCTCGATACCTTCGAGCAGCGGAAGCTCAAGATTGCGCTGTTTGTCTGCGGGATGCGCGTCGATCAGCCTGAAGGCCGCAAGCTGCTCGGCGCGTGGGATGAGGCCGGGCACCTGATCTGCAACCACTCGTATTCGCACCTGATGTATATGCAGCGCACGAGCTACGACGAATTTGCCGCCGACTTCCTGCGAAACGAGCCAGTCATTGCGCCCTTCCGTCAGCGCACGCGCTTGTTCCGCTATCCATTCCTCAAGGAAGGCGACACGGCGGAGAAACGCGATCGGTTTCGCGCGCTGCTCAAGGACCATGGCTATCGCGTGGGCCACGTCACGATTGATGGCTCGGACTGGTACGTTGACCAGCGGATGGACCAGCGCTTGAAGCGCGATCCAGCGGCGAAAGTTGAGCCCTACCGCGATTACCTCATTGCCCATTTGCTCGACCGCGCCGCTTTCTATCGCCAGCTTTCCCTCGATGTTCTGGGCCACGAGATTCGCCACACCCTTCTGGTTCACTATCATGAGATCACCGCGCTCTTCTTGCCCGATGTGATCCAGGCTTTCGAAAGGGCCGGATGGGAGTGGATTGACGCCAGCCGCGCCTTTGCCGATCCGGTGTTCCAAGCCGAACCCAAGACGCTGCCTGCCGGTGAGAGCTTGGTGTGGGCGCTCGCTGCCGAGAATGGCCGGTTCAAAGATCGCCTTCGCTGGCCGGGCGAGGATGACACCTACGAAAAGCCGAAGATGGATGCGCTCGGCTTGTGACCCCTTATGGCGGTCTCAGTAATTTACCCAACTTGACAATCTGGCGGGGGGGTGGGTAGGCTCAGCGCGGGTTT
>JAIQGD010000151.1 GCA_020072765.1 Terriglobia bacterium | reverse complement strand
GCCACGGCGCGAGAATCTTCGCCTCCTTCATCTGTTCCAGCGTCTGGTGGGCATCGAGCGCCTTCTGGACCGCCGCCGAAGTTTCCCGCAGCATCTTCGCGAACGCGCGCACATCGTCCAGATTCGACACCGCGCCGTGGCCCGGAATCACCTTCACATCCGCAGGCAGTTCCGCGCTCACTTTCTCGCACGCGGCGATCATGCCCTGGACGCTGCCCCCGGCGGTCACGTCGATAAACGGGAACCCGTAGCGCACGAAGTCGTCGCCCATGTGCACCACGTTGTTTTTCGGAAAGAACAGAATCGCGTCGCCGTCGGTGTGCCCGGCCGGAAAGTGCAGCGCGCGAATGTCCTCCCCGTTCAGATGCACCGTCACGTCGTGCTCAAACGTGATGACCGGCAGAGCCCCTTTCGGCTGGGGCGGCGTCTGCGTTTTCTGCGACCCGCCGTTGCCCCCGGCGCTGCCGTTTTCCAGCCGCTTGCGCACGTTGTCCTGCGCGATCACCGTGGCCCCGCCCGCCGCAAAGGGCAGATTGCCGCCTGTGTGATCCCCGTGATAGTGCGTGTTGATGACCATGCGCACCGGCTTGTCCGTGATCCCCAGCTTCTTCAGCGCCGCCTGGATCTTCTCCGCCAGCGGCGCGAATTCGTCGTCCACGATCACGATGCCGTCTTCGCCCACCGACGCCGCGATGTTCCCGCCCTGGCCCTCCAGCATGTAGATGTTCCCGGAAACCTTCGTGACTTTGATCTCCACCTTGGAAAAATCCTGCGCCTGCTGGGCCGCAGCCCATCCCGGCAGCAGCAACGCCATCAGAGCCATCAAACAAAGTTTTCGCATGTCTCTCCTCGCTTCCCAAATCGCCCGCATTCTACCATCGAATGCGCCGCCTACCGGAAAGCCGTGAGCGGTGACTCGTGACTTGTAATTCGTGACTCGTGGTGGATCGTCTTGTAGCGGCCGGTCCAGATTCATCGGACCGGGCATGCTTCGCCTAGCCACTAGCCACTCGTCACTCGCCACTGTATTCTAGGAACGCCATGGACCTGACCGCCCACCAGATCAGCATTCTCGAACGCCTCCAGCAGCGCGGCTTCCAGACCGTCGCGTTCCCCCTGTACGCCGAGTACGTCGGCGTCCGAAAAGGGAACTGCGCCGCCCTGCTCGTCCCCGCCGGACCCAACGGCTTCACCGTCTTCGGCGAACCCGCTTATCTCGTCGGCGGCAGCCTCAGCGTCCGCATCCTCCGCAGCGACGGCCACTACTTCGTCCGCAAGGGCGACCAGGTCGAAGCCACCCCCGAACGCGTCTCCGAGCTGGAATCCTTCGCCGCCGAACTCGCCGCCTCCCTCCTCCCCGTCGCCTGAGTTCTTTCCCGTAGGGGCGCTGCTCGCTGCGCCCCGCTGTCATCCCGAACCCAGCCGCGTTTTTTGCGGATGGGGGTGAGGGATCTGCTGTTTTCTTGGGTTCTTGCAAAATGCAGATTCGTCGCTTTCCAGCGCTGGAGTCGGAGCAGAGGCCTGCTCGTGGCCGAGGCGCGCTGTTTGCGCCCCGAACGGGTCTGCGGGGAATCCCTCTTTGCCTTGTTGGGACGTTTGACCTCATCCTCGCGCGGCGTTATGATCCGGCCCAGAGATACGTCGGCAAGGCCAAGCCCCCGGGGACACAAGACCAGCTCCCAGAAAGGTCGCCCCAAGATGGTCAAACTAAGCGGCACAATCGGTTCGGTTCTGAAGCGCAAGGGAAGCGCCATCTGGTCCGTCGCGCCACGACAGACCGTTTACGAGGCCATTGAAATGATGGCCGACAAAGCCGTCGGGGCGCTGCTCGTGCTTTCTGAAGAGAAGCTCGTCGGCATCATCTCGGAACGGGATTACGCCCGCAAGGTCATCCTCAAGGGAAAATCATCGGCTACCACTCTGGTCAATGAGATCATGACCAGCCCGGTGATTTTCGTGACCTTGCGCCACACCGTGGACGAGTGCATGGAGGTCATGACGAAAAACCGCATACGTCATCTCCCGGTCATGGAAGGCGAAAAACTGCTCGGCATTGTCTCCATCCGCGACCTGGTGCAGTGGGCCCTCTCCGAGCAGGAAGAGACCATCCAGCACCTCGAAAACTACATCACCGCCAAATACCCCACCTGATGCGCTAGCCGTCCGGAGCCTTGGCGCAGGATGGTCCGCACTCCCGCACCAACTCCGTCCTGGTGATCCGTAGGGGCACGGCATCAGCGCGCCGTTTGCCTCCCGGACACAAGTCGGGACCGTGCCCGCCGCACGCGCTAGCCGACGCTGCACCCATTCGCCCGGTCTTCCTTTTTGGGAGTCGGACCCTCCGCGCCTTCTGCGTCTCCGGTTTCGGGAGTCCGATGGACTCCACCGGAGTCCTGAAATCGGACCCGCTGGGTTGTGCCGGGAAGGTCCGACATCAGCCTGACCGCGCGCAGCGCCAACCGCAGACGTGTAGGGCACGGCTTCAGCGCCGGTGTTGCGTCCCGGCCACCAGTCGGGACGCGGCATCTGCCTCTTGCGCCCCGGACACCAGTCGGGGCCGTGCCGTTAAGGCCACGGTGCCTGGCGCCTACCTCTTGCCGGTCCCGTCTGTCGGCGCTCCTGCGCCGCCCGGCAAGTCTTTCGCTTCGCCATCCCGCTTCTTCGCGCCCACCCCACACGTCCCCGTGCGCAGTGCCTACCGCTCGGCGGCTTTCTCGCCGAGCTTTTGCCTTGGCCGAATGGCCGCAGCGACATCTCCCGTTATCCGCGGACGCTGCGTTACAATGCAGGCCCATGCCCGCTGAAATACACCTCGGTACCAGCGCATTCACCGCCGCCGGTTGGGAAGGTTCGTTCTATCCTCCCGGGATGAAGCCCGCCGACTACCTCACCTACTACGCCACGAAATTCGACACGGTTGAGGTTGACTCCACCTTCTACCGCACCCCGTCCGCCTCCACCGTCAACGGCTGGGCGCGCAAGACCCCGGAGCACTTCATCTTCGCCGTCAAAGTCCCGCAGGTCATCACGCATGAAAAGGTGCTGGTCGATTGTGACGCGGAATTCCAGCAGTTCGTGGACACCATGGACCTGCTCGGTGAAAAACTCGGCCCCATGCTGCTCCAGTTTCCCTATTTCAACCGCAGCGTGTTCACCAGCGGCGCGCAATTCATCGCCCGGCTGAAAGTGTTTCTCAAGAAGCTGCCGGCGGGCCACAAATTCGCGGTCGAGATCCGCAACAAGAACTGGCTCGACGCCCCTTTCGCCGCCTTGCTCCGCGACCACGGCGTGGCCCTCGCCCTGCAGGACCAAAGCTGGATGCCGCTCCCAGCCGCCTACAAATTCGACCCCATCACCGCCGATTGGACCTACATCCGCTGGCTCGGCGACCGCCAGGGCATCGAGAAGGTCACCAAAACGTGGGACAAAGTCGTCGTCGACCGCACCGCCCAGCTCACCACCTGGGTCGATTTCTGCTACGCCATCAAGCAACGCGGCATCACCATCTTCGCCTACGCCAACAACCACTACGCCGGCCACGCCCCCGCCACCGTCGCGCAGTTTCTCAAGCTGTGGAATAAGAAGGCCCTGCCGCCCATCGCCTGAGTTTCTTTGCCCCGCTGTCATCCCGAACCCAGCCGCGTTTTTTGCGGATGGGGGTGAGGGATCTGCTTTTTTCTTGGGTTGCGTTCGCCTTCCGTAGGGGCACGGCACGCCCCGCCCCGGACAGCAGTCGGGGCCGTGCCCGCTCCTGGTTTTGTCGCGGCCGGCCCAGCTCCACCGGACCGGGCACGCTTCCTTCCGGCTTTCCGTCAATATCTGAAGCGTCTTCACCGCAAGTGTTTTCAATGCGGTATAGTGTCGTGGGATGATACAAGGCATGAGACAAAGAAACATCGACAAGGGGAAGACTCGCCCGAATGTTTCCCTCGATACGGTTCTCATTAGCCACGCGACCGAGGACAACGAATTCACGTTGTGGCTGGCCCTTCAACTTGCAAAGGAAGGGTACCGAGTATGGTGCGATCTGACCAAACTACTAGGAGGGGAGAATTTCTGGGAGCTTCAGAAAAGAACTCCACTTAGCTGATATTCAGGCAAAGAAGAACAGTATTGAGCACTTCATTCTTCCCGTGACCATCGATGACCTCCCCACGTCGGAATATAACGTCTACCTATCACTTCGCCAGAGCATCGGTTTTTTTCCAAGCTGGCGTGACGGGCTAATTCAGCTGCTCAAGAGACTTGCCCGGGATCGAGTGCCAAAGAGAAAGCTAGGGTTTAATCCACAAAGCGTCGCCGCGTGGTGGCGCTTGTACCGAAGCTTGGCCTGTGGAGTCAAACAACAGCCCGAGGAGTACCTCTCAAACTGGTTTCGCATATCCCAGTTACCGTCACGAATTTACGTCCACACATTACAGAACTCTCCGGACGACACAGAACGGCGCGCAGCCAATTGGCCCGCGTATCGGGAAGGACAACGCTTAGTTACATTCGCACCTGAGACGGACCTTGGCCCGAACATGCCGACCGTGAATTCCCAGTCCTTCGCGGTAAATGACATACTAGATCGGTCTCTGGCAATTCCCGATGCCGAACTTCATCAGCTGCACCTTAGCCTTGTCCGCCTGCTGGGACTCTCCCTCGACAGGCGAATTCGTGAAGCGCGGTTGGGCAGCTATCAGCTGGCGAACGGGAGACTCTGTTGGTTTTTCGTGAAACCCGAGAACGACGACACTCTAAAGGCGCACTTCGAAGGGGCTCAGGGCGCGCGGGAGTGGCGCGGCCTAACGGGATTCGCTACGATAGCGTCTCAGACGGATAGGTCATCCAGTGTGAGGCGATACTGGCACTTTGCCGTACAGGCCCACGCTAAGTTAAGACCCCACGTTCTCTTCCACATAACAAGCCACGTCCTGTTCAGCGACGACGGAAAGATCCCTTGGTCTGACAAGAAACGCATGCATCGAGCCAGAAGACGACAGTGCAAGTCATGGTACAACGACACATGGCGAGACAGATTACTGGCGGCGGTCAGCTTCCTGTCCGAGGAGAAATCGACGCTCGACATACCAGTAGCATCGGGTGAAAGCATCATCATGGAATGTCGGCCTATGGCTTTTGAGAGTCAAGTCGCGTTTTCTGTGATTTCTAAGAAGGCAATCGAAGAGTCGCGGGCCTACGATGAGGGCTTGGAAAATGATGGCGAAGAGGAGCAGGACTCATCCGAGCCAGGTCAAATGACCGGCCCTGACGGGCCGGAGGACGAGACATGATGCGACTCTACTACTTTGATGAACCTCTCCTCGAGTTCCATCATCGACAGGCTGTGGAAGATCCACGCGACGGCCTGTCATTGTCTGGACCACTGGCCAAGGGGAAAGTCTACGGCATCCGAGCTGGAGTGATCGGAACCGAAGATGGGGTCCGACGATTCAAAACTTGGCTCAGTCGGATAACAAGACCAGTATATTCAGCGAAGAACGCTGCCGAGACCCTATTTCGCCCCATTTTCCCGGGTTTCCAGACCGTCTTTGGGGTGCCGTGGGACCCGGAGCCGCAGATGGTCGTCACGCTGCCGACAGACGGGGCCGACGGATTGTCCAGCGTCCTCTACTTGGGAGATAGGCATCAGCGGGTCTACAAAACCGTCGACCTCTTCGCAGACAAGATCACACATGCATCCCGGCAAGAAGAGGAAACCGTTGACGTCTGGTTCGTGATAGTTCCTGACGCGGTATACAAATATTGCCGTCCGCTGTCGGTCGTGGAGAGGCGATTGAGAGTGAACGATGACCCAGGCATATCGATCACGGACGCAAGGAGGCTCGCCAAGCAGCCGTCCTTGTTTCCTGCAGTAAATGACGCCGCTGTACCCTTCAGCTACGAACCTGATTTCCATAATCAGCTCAAGGCAAGGCTACTCCTTCGTGCGGCTCCGCTCCAGATCATCCAGGAGAGCACGCTTACCCCAGAACAGTTCCTAACAACTGATGGTCGGCCTCTTCGAAGAATTGATGCGCCGTCGACCGTCGCATGGAATATCTCCACCACAGCCTTCTACAAGGCAGGAGGCCGCCCTTGGAAGCTCCATCACGTTCGAAGAGGGGTGTGCTACTTGGGCCTCGTGTTTAAGAGGGACGACAGGTCAGGCGACGCTTCAAATGCATGCTGCGCCGCTCAGATGTTTCTAGATTCGGGAGACGGGGTTGTCTTTAAGGGGGCAGTGGGGCCCTGGTACTCGCCTGACCACAGGGAATTTCATTTGAATCGGGAGTCTGCTCACGAGGTAGTGTCGCTCGCAGTCGAAACTTACAGGCAAAAGAATTATGCGCGGAAGCCGCCCACAGAACTGTTTATACACGGCCGTGTTCGATTCAACGAGGAAGAATGGGAGGGATTTAAGTCAGCAGTCGGAGAAGAGACAAATCTCGTGGGTGTCCGAATAATGCGCGGGACACATCTTAAACTCTATTCCCCGGGCGACTACCCAGTCTTGAGGGGCACGGCCTACGTTGCCAATGAGAGAGAAGCTTACCTTTGGACGGTCGGATTTGTACCTCGGCTCCAAACGTATCTCGGCAAGGAGGTGCCGAACCCCCTCTTGATTGAAGTCTGTAAAGGCAAAGCAGATATTCTCCGTGTTATCAAAGACGTTCTGTCCTTAACCAAGTTGAATTACAACGCCTGCATCTTTGCTGACGGGGAGCCGGTCACGCTCAAGTTCGCGGACGCAGTTGGTGAGATACTCACTGCAGCACCGATATCCAAGGACACGCCACCTCTACCGTTCAAATTCTATATCTAACTCACTTGTCTAAATTACGCAGGCGGAATCTTCCGCTCCTACGCCAAGCCTGTACACCAACTGCACACTTGCAGGCGGCTAAAACGCAAACTTGGCCGGATGGCCCA
>JAIQGD010000044.1 GCA_020072765.1 Terriglobia bacterium | reverse complement strand
GCCAGGCATCGCGCGCACATCGGGAAGCCCGCCATCGACGTGCGCGGCCGGTCGTAGGGGATGTCGCGGATAATGGTAAAGCGCGGCCCGCAATTGGTGCAGTTGATGAACGGATAGAGGTAGCGGCGGTCGCGGCGGTCGAACAGCTCGCGCAGGCAGTCGTCGCACACGGCGACGTCGGGGGAAATCAGCGTGCGCACGCGTTCGCCGCGCCGGCTCGACTCGATCAGAAAGTCGCGCTCCGCGTCGCAGGGAAGCTCGCGAATCACCACGCCGGTAATCCGGGCGAGCACCGGGGCTTCCGCCGGCAGGCGGGAGACGAAATCGTCGACCAACCCGGCCGGGCCCTGCACCTGGATCGTGACGCCCGCCGGCGTGTTGCGGATGCTGCCGGAAAGCTTCCGGTCCGTCGCCAGCCGGTAGACGTAGGGACGAAATCCGACGCCCTGCACGATGCCGGCCACGCGGATTTCCTTGCGGACTTCCATGGCGCTTCAGAAAACCGCTACCGGAGGCGCGCTGAACGCGCGGCGGCGCGCGTCGAGCCAGCCGAACCACTCCTGCAAGCCTTCGCGAGACAGGCAGGACGTGCGGACGATGCGGATGCCGCTCTGAATCTTGCGCGCGTTTTCCTCGGCGGCGCGGATGTCGTAGCGCAGATGCGGCAGCAGGTCGGTCTTGGTCAGCGCGAGCAACTCCGACTTGAAGAAGATCGAGGGATACTTCAGCGGCTTGTCTTCTCCTTCGGTGACGCTCAGCAGCACGATCTTGGCGGCCTCGCCCAGGTCGTAGCTGGACGGGCAAACCAGATTGCCGACGTTCTCGATGAGCAGCAGCTCGATCTCCTCGAGCCGCCAATCGGCGAGGGCGCGTTCAATCATGCGCGCGTCCAGATGGCACGTGCCGCCCGTGGTGATCTGCCGGACGGGGAATCCGAAGCGCGCCAGGCGCCGCGCGTCGTTCTCCGTCTGGATATCGCCGGTAAGCACGGCCACGCGCTCGCCGGGAGGAAAACTGGCGAGCGTGCGCTCGAGCAGCGTGGTCTTGCCCGAGCCGGGCGAACTGATGAGATTCAAGCAGAGAATATTGTGTTCCGCGAAGCGCGCGCGCAGCGTCGCCGCGACGCGCTCATTCTCGTTCAGCACCTTACGTTCGACCGGCACTCGCTCCATCTTCAACCTCCCAATAGGCAATTTCGAGTTCGTCGCCGCCGGCAAACCGCGCGCCGCCGGCGCCGCAATCCGGGCACTCCGCGCCATCCGCCGTCGCGCCAAACAATTTCCCGCAGGCCGCGCAGCGGTGGCGCCGGGGGCAGTATTCGATCTCCAGTTCCAGGGGCTCGAATTCGCTGCCGCGCACCAGCGCTTCGAAGCAGAAGCTCATGGCCTCCGGGGCCACGCCGGCCAGTTCCCCAACGCGCAGGCCGACCTTGCAAATGTGTCCGCCTGGAAAACGCCCCGCTTCGGCGCGGACCGCATCGAGAACCGAATTGACGATGCCCATTTCGTGCATGAACGTGCCCTAACAAATGCGCGGCAACTGGTCTCCCGCCAGAAGGTCCACAATGCGCGACGTTCCCAGCCGCGTGCGCATCGTGACCATCCCGGGGCGAGCGCCGCCGACCGTGCCAATCATGCGCGCCTCGCGGCCCAGCGGATGGCGCCGCATGGCGTCGAGCAGCGGCTCGGCGGCGGCGGGATCCACGATGGCGATCAGCTTGCCCTCGTTGGCCACGTACAGCGGATCGAGCCCCAGCATCTCGCAGGCACCCTGCACCTCTTCGCGCACCGGAATCGCGCTCTCCTGCAGCTCGATCCCCACGCCGGAGCGCTCCGCAATCTCATTGAGCGCGCTGGATAATCCGCCGCGCGTGGGATCGCGCAGGCAGCGGATCGCCTGGCTCGCGCCGAGCATGTCCGCGACCAGGGTGTGCAACGCCGCCGTGTCGCTCTGCAGGCCGGTGTCAAACGCCAGCCCTTCCCGCTGCGAAAGAATGGTGATGCCGTGGTCGCCGATCGAACCGCTGAGCAGCACGCGATCGCCGGGGCGCGCCTGATCGGCGGACAGCCGCACATCGGCGGGAACCAGTCCAATGCCGGAGGTGTTGACGAACAGCCCATCGCCGCTGCCCTTCTCCACCACCTTGGTGTCGCCGGTTACGACCACCACGCCGGCCTGCGCCGCCGCCCGCTGAATCGATTCGACGACGCGGCGCAGCACTTCCATGGGGAGCCCTTCCTCCAGGATGAACGCCAGGCTCAGAAACAGCGGCACCGCGCCACCCATGGCCAGATCGTTGACCGTGCCATTGACCGCCAGCGATCCGATATCGCCGCCCGGGAAGAACAGCGGCTTGACCACGAAGGAATCCGTGGTAAACGCCAGGCGGCTGCCCTTCACTTCGACCACGGCTTGATCGTTGAGCTGCGCCAGCACGGGATTCTGCAGGGCCGGCAGAATCAGGTTCCGCAGCAGGTCGGCGCTCATGCGGCCGCCGCTGCCGTGTCCCAAGACCACGAAGTCCCGCGCCGGAATCGGAACCGGGCACGCCAGCCCAGGCTGCATTTTCGCCGCCGGCGCCATCAGTTTGCTCCCGCCCCGGCCACCATGTGCCGCCGGTACTGGTAGTAGGCCGCGCAAGCTCCCTCGGAGGAAACCATGGGCGCGCCCAGGGGATGCTCCGGCGTGCAGCGCGCCGCAAAAACCGGGCAGTCGGTCGGTTTTTTCCGCCCTTGCAGCACCAGGGCGCTGATGCACTCGGCCGGTTCGGGCACGGTAAATCCTTCGAAGTCGAAGATGGTGTCAGCATCAAAATCGGCATATTCCCGCCGGATGCTTAGGCCACTGGCCGGAATTTGGCCGATTCCGCGCCACTTGCGGTCGCAGACCTCGAACACCTCGCCCAGAACCTTCTGGGCGAGCCGGTTTCCCTCGTAGGTGACCGAGCGCACGTACTGATTTTCGACCTCGGCGCGCCCTTGCTCGAGCTGGGTCACCAGCATGAGAATCGCCTCCAGAAGGTCCATGGGCTCGAAGCCGCCCACGACGATGGGGACGCGGAATTCGCGCGCGAGTTGTTCGTATTCGCGGCAACCCATCACCGTGCAGACGTGGCCCGGCCCGATAAATCCCTGCACGCGGTTGTGGGGAGAGCTGAGCAGCGCGCGGATCGCCGGCGGCACCAGCACGTGGGAGGCGAGCATCGAGAAATTCGCCAAGCCCTCGCGCTTCGCCTGCCAGATGGCCATGGCGTTGGCCGGGGCGGTGGTTTCAAATCCCACGGCGAAGAAGACCACGGGCCGATTCGGGTGTGCGCGCGCAACTTTCAGGGCCTCTACCGGCGAATAGACCACGCGGACGTCTCCGCCGCTGGCCTTGACGTGAAACAAGTCGGTGCGCGAACCGGGCACGCGCAGCATGTCGCCGTAGGACACCAGGATGGCGGCGGGCCGCGAGGCAATGGCAATGGCCTTGTCGATGGTCTCCAGCGACGTCACGCATACCGGGCATCCCGGGCCGTGCACCATTTCGATTCCCGGCGGCAGGACTTCGTCGATGCCAAACCGCATCAGCGTGTGCGTCTGGCCGCCGCAAATCTCCATCAGCGTCCAGGGACGGCGGGCGCGCCGGCCGATTTCCGCCGCCAGATTGCGCGCGATGCGCTCATCGCGATATTCGTCGAGGTATTTCACAACGGCCTCCCGCCGGCGCCGGCGCGACCGCCCGGGCTGGATTCCGAATCGTGCAGGTCGGATTGCAGCTCGCCCTCCAGCAGGCCCATCGATTCCAGCAGGGCGTAACTCCGCTCCGCCTCCTCGCGGTCCACGCGGCTGAGGGCGAAGCCCACGTGGACGATGACGTAATCGCCCACCGACGCCTCGGGCAGAAAATCCAGACACGCCTCGCGCGTGATGCCGCCGAACTGCACGCGGCCGATCCGAACGCCGTTGTGTTCTTCCGCCGTCAAAAGCTTTCCGGGTATCGCCAGGCACACGGGCGCTCTCCTTGCCTCAGACAGGTCTCATACAAACTCTCGAAGAAGACTGCGCGGCAGTGCCGGGGGCCGCGGCTTCGAAAACTGCCGCGGGTGACTGCGTCCACCGAACCAGTTGCGCAAGCGCTTCCTCGACCAGCACCTCGATGGCCGCTTCCACCGCGGGGGACAGCGCCGTGCCCAACGCGGTGGCGGCCGGCTGGACGCCCAGCAGCACAATCTCGATAGGTTGCTCGGCCACCAGATGCAACGTGGCCAGCAGGTCGGCCAGGCCCAATTCGTGGACGGTCTTTCCCGCCGGCAAGCCCAGCAAGTCGGCGCCACGGATGCGAACCACCATTCCCGGAGCCTCGCCCACGTCCACCGCGTCGAGCAGCAGCAACTTCGAAGCATCGGAGGCGAAGCAGGCCAACTCGAGACCCTTCGTCCCGCCGTCGATCAGCTCCACATCCGGAGGCGTCCTCGGATCGCGCCGCAGCGCTTCCACGGCGCGGATGCCGGCGCCATCGTCGGAAAGGATGGTGTTGCCCAGGCCCAGCACCACGATTTGGGACGCTTGCGGTATCGGCATGCGCACGCCTTCAGCCAGAGACCTTTCCGGCGGCGGGAGTTTGCCGCACGGCGCGCACCGGCTCGGACTTTTCGCCGCCCGGCCGAGTGCCGAATTCTCTTTGCAGGTCTGCTTGGGTGACAAACTTATAGCCGCTGACCATGCCTTCGACACAACCGTTCTTCTCTTCACTGGCGGCCAACAACACGCTGTACATGTGGTGAATAAAAAAGAACCAGAGAGCGAACATCACCAGGAAATGGATTTCCCGAAGCCACTGGATATCCGCCAGCCGCGGAACCCATCCGACCAACAATCCCAAACACTTGCTGTGCACCACATTGTTGTAAAGCGCCAGGCCAGTGATAATCTCGATCACCGCGATTCCGAAAATTAGCGTATAGGTCGCGCCTGCCAGCGCGTTGTGACCAATCCGAGGAGTGGGGTTCCAGCGCCGGAACATGTAGTATTTGACGGTTTCAACCGCGTCCTGCCATCGCTCTCGCCTCGTGGGAATAAACTGGTTGATCCGCGCCCAGCGGTTGCCCCGGAAGAACCAATAGAAGCGGACCAAAATAGCCGCGATGAAAGCCCACGCCGCAACCAAATGAATGAAGCGCGCCGTGCCCATCACATAGGCGGCTCTTCCGCGGCTGATGACGAAGGGGTTATAGATGTAGTAGCCGGTCACGCTGAGGACGACCAGCGAGAGCACCAGCAACCAGTGCGCGAACCGCACCGGCTTCTCCCACACATAAATTCGGGTGCGGCCCGGGGCAAGTTGATAAGGCCCGGATATTTGCCGGGAGCCGCCGTGCATTTCCGTCATATTCCCTCTCCGTTTCAGCCCGCCGCAGCCGTCGCCCGGGCGTAGGTGTGCCCGCGCGCGTCCACGACGTGCACGGCGCAGGCCAGGCAGGGATCAAACGAATGGATGGTGCGCAGGATTTCCAGCGGGCGCTCCGGATCGGCCACCGGAGTCTTCAACAGAGCCGCCTCGTAGGCGCCGCGCTGGCCGTGGCCGTCGCGCGGGCCGGCGTTCCATGTCGAGGGCACCACGGCCTGGTAATTCTTGATCGCCGCGTCCTCGATCTCCACCCAGTGCCCCAGCGAGCCCCGCGGCGCTTCGAAGAAACCGAAGCCCCGCGCGCTCCTCGGCCAAGTCCGCGGGTCCCATTTCTCGCCGTTGTGAATCCGCAGGTCGCCGCTGGCCAGATTGTTCGAGAGGGCCTGAATCCATTCGACCAGGTGGCTGGCGAGCAGGCGCGTTTCGAGCGCCCGCGCCGCGACGCGGCCGAGCGTGGAGAACAAAGCCGCCGGGGGAGCGTTCAGTTTCGCCAGCGTGCCGTTGACGAGGCTCTTGACCTCCTCATGTCCCGAGGCATAAGCCACCAGGAGCCGCGCGAGCGGCCCGACTTCCATGGGCTTGTCCTGATAACGAGGAGCCTTGAGCCAGGAATATTTCTTGTCCACATCGAGGAATTCATACGGCGGCTTGGGCCCGGCATACCGCGGGCTGGTCTCGCCCTGGGAGGGATGCTTGGCCGCGGCATCTCCGCCGGCGTAGTCGTACCAGGAGTGGGTGACGTACTCGGTGATGTTCGCCGGATCGAGCGGATAAACTTTCGAAAGGTCGCGGTTGAGGATGATTCCCTGCTGCAGAAAGAAGCGCGACGGGTTCTTGATGCTGCCCTGCGGATAAGCTCCGTAGGACATGAAATTCCCCAGTCCCTCGCCGCGCCCGAACCAGTCGCGGTAGAAGCCCGCCACGGCGAGAACGTCCGGGATATACACTTGATCCACGAATTCCAGCGCGGACTTGGCCGTCTGGAGCAGAAAATCGATGCGTTCCGGGTTGATCGTCGCTCCGGGCTCGTTGGGATCGAGCGAAGTGGCCATGCCGCCGACCAAGAACGTCTGCAAATGCGGATTTTTGCCGCCGAGCACGGCGTGGATGCGGATGAAGTCCTTCTGGAACGCCAGCGCCTCGATGTAGTGCGCCACCGCCATCAAATTTGCTTCCGGCGGCAAATGATAGGCGGGATGGCCCCAATAGCCCGCGCCGAAAAGGCTCAACTGACGGCTCTCCACCAGCGCCTTGACGCGCTCCTGAATCCCCTTGAAATATTTCGGATTCGATTTGGGCCAGTCGGAAATGGACTGGGCCAGCTGCGAGGTTTTTACTGGGTCCGCCTGGAGCGCGGAGACCAGATCGACCCAGTCGAGGGCGTGGAGATGATAGAAGTGGACCACGTGGTCCTGCACGGTTTGCGTGGCCGCGATGATGTTGCGGACCAACCGGGCGTTGTCGGGCACCTCGATGCCGAGAGCGTCCTCGACCGCATTCACCGACGTGAGCGCATGCACCATGGTGCAAACGCCGCAGATCCGCTGCGCCCAGATCCACGCTTCGCGCGGGTCGCGGCCGCGCAGAATCAACTCGATGCCGCGAAACATCGTGCCGGAGCTCCAGGCGTCGGCAATGGCTCCGCCTTCGACCTGGGCTTCGATCCGCAAATGCCCTTCAATGCGTGTCACGGGATCCACTACGATGCGCGCCATCGAAACCTCCTATGCTTCCGGCGATGAAGATGGTTTTGTCGGACCTTCGCTGGCCTCCGGGGGGCGCACCTTCTTGCGAATGGTGCTGCCGATGGCCTGCGCCGCCGCGGCCCCGGCCATGGCCCCCAGCGCCACCCATCCAATCTTCTCGGCCGTGACATCCACCCCGAAGCCCGGCACCTGCGGCAGGCGCTTGTAGAAAGGCGATTTGTTGTCCCAGAAGCGGTGAGAGGCGCAGGCGATGCAGCCGTGGCCGGACTTCACCGGCCAACTGGTGCCGTCGTTCCAGCGAACCACCGGGCAGTTGAAGGTGGCCTCCGGGCCCTTGCAGCCCATCTTGTACAGGCACCAGCCCTTGCGATGGCCTTCGTCGCCCCATTCCTCGACGTAGCGGCCGGCATCGTAATGCGCGCGGCGCTCGCACTGATCGTGGATGATGTTGCCGTAGGCGAACAGCGGCCGGTTGTATTGATCGAGCGCCGGCATTTCATGGAAGGTCAGATAGTGGACCAGGACCGCCGCCGTGTTGGCGGGATTGTGAGGGCAGCCTCCCAGATTCACCACCTTGATTCCCGGCACCGCTTCCTGCAGGCCGACCGCGCCGGTCGGATTGGGATTCGCACGCACCAGCCCGCCGTCCCAGGCGCAGGCGCCGACGGCGATGCTCGCCGCCGCACTGCTGCAAACGTGGCGGGCGATTTCCAGGGCCGTCCGTCCGGCAATCGTGCAGTACACACCGTCGTCCGCCGTGGGGATGGCGCCCTCGACCACGGCGATGTACTCGCCTTTGTGCTCACGCACGACGCGTTCCAGGGCGGCTTCGGCCTGCTTGCCCGCACCCGCCATAATGGTTTCGTGATACTCCCAGGAGAGCAGATCGAGCACGAATTCGGTGACCGTGGGGTTGCTGGTGCGCAGCATCGATTCGGAGTTACCCGCGCAATCCTGGAACTCCAGCCAGACCAGCACGGGGCGCCGGGCGCTCTCCATGGCCTTGACCACCGCACCGAGGTAGCGAGGAGGCAGCGCCAGCGTGGCCACCATGGTGCTGCAGAATTTCACGAATTGGCGGCGCGAAACGCCGCGAGCCTTGAGCGCTGCCGGCAACGTCTGCTGATCCAGTGAGCCCATCGTTCACCTCTCGGAATGGTTAGCCCATCGCTGTGCTGCCGCCGCCGGTCCTGGGGATGTCCTGGACCGGCCGGACAAACAGGCTGTTTGATTGCGTATCTGCGGCAGCGCATCTACGTGCCGCTCAGAAGCTCCCTCCGGCCGAGTCGCGGGGCCCGAAGGCCAACTCTGTGAGAGGGAGAACCTGACCACCGTCCGGCTGGTTAGGAAGGCCCGGTGGCACGAAGGGAACGACACACCCCAGAGAGCCTCGGCTCGTCCGCGGCCGGGAATCATCGGCCCGCGCCGACCCCGCGCGAGTTCGCCGGACTCAGCCGCACCTAACACGGAGGGCAGTATGCGAGTGCGCTAGACGCCGATGCTGTGACCCGGGTCACATTCGCGGGTGAGCCACATCACCGTAGCCACTCGCCCGATCATGGCAACTAGATGTTGACGACCAATGCACACGCAACGCGTCGCCGGTGTTGAACCAGTAAAATCGCAATGGCAAAACCATTGCCGCCAAGGAGGAAGCGATGAATCATTCTTTGCTGCGCAGGGGTAGTGCTGTACTCATCATGCTGGCGCTGGCGTTGCTCGCCGGTGCGCCGGTTCGCGCCGATGGCGACGGAGCGGCGCTGTACAAATCAAAATGCGCCGTATGCCACGGAGCGGACGGCAAGGCCGCCACGCTGGCCGCGAAGGCCATGGGCTCGTCCGATCTCACCTCTCCGGCAGCACAGAAGATGACTGACGCCCAACTGATCGAGATCACCACCAAGGGGAAAAACAAGATGCCGGGCTACGAAAAGAGTTTGAGCGCCGCGCAGATCAAGGAAGTCGTGGCTTACATCCGCGAGCTGGGCAAAAAGAAATAGGCCGCGACCACCCGACAGGCTGCGCCACCCGATGAATGAACGGAGGCTGGCGAGATGACCGCCCCGAATGATGAGGAGCCCAAGGCGCCCGATACCGAAGGTCCGCGCTCGGTTCCTGGTTACGAACCAGCAGGCCCGCGGGCGCCGAGCCTGCTGCGCAACTGGGTGAGTTTGGCCGGCCTGGTCTTCATCGCGCTGGCGCTGGCCTACACGCTGTTTGCCCTGCTGGTCACGCTGCTGGGGGTGGAACCGAACCCGTACTTTGGGCTGCTGGTTTACATCCTCTTCCCGGCGATTGCCCTGCTCGGTTTGATCCTGGTGCCCGTCGGGATGCTCTGGGAGCGTCGCCGGCGGCGCAAGCTGGCTCCCGGAGAAGTTCCCACCTACCCACGGATCGACCTCAACCTGAGCTCCGCGCGGCGCGGACTGTTCGTCGTGGCCGGCATGTCCAGTTTTTTCCTCGTTCTGACCATCGTGGCCACCTATCAGGCCTATCATTTCACCGATTCGGTGACGTTCTGCGGCCAGCTCTGCCACACACCGATGAAGCCGGAATTCATCGCCTACAAGGACTCGCCCCATGCGCGCGTGCCGTGCGTGGCGTGCCATGTGGGGCCGGGAGCCTCGTGGTACGTGCGCTCGAAGTTTTCCGGCCTATACCAGGTCTACGCGGTTCTATCGACCACGTTTCCCAGGCCGATCACGACGCCCATCCGGGCGCTGCGCCCGGTGCGGGAGGGATGCGAACGCTGCCACTGGCCGGAGAAGTTTTACGGCGCGCAGTTCAAGGTGTTCACGCATTTCGCCGCGGATGAGAAGAACACGCCGACGCAGATTCCCATGTTGATTGACATCGGCGGAGGCAGCGCCGAGCACGGCCGGGCCACCGGCATTCACTGGCACATGGCTATTTCCAATAAGGTCTGGTTTGTTGCCACCGACAAGCAGCAGCAGACGATTCCCTGGGT
Organism: Terriglobia bacterium; assembly: GCA_020072765.1. GTDB lineage: Bacteria > Acidobacteriota > Terriglobia > Acidiferrales > UBA7541 > Palsa-295. The sequence goes on along the minus strand of JAIQGD010000044.1, from coordinate 35,136 downwards.
GAGAATGGAGACCGAGGACGGCCGGGTCACCGAATACGTCGCCAAGGATGGCGCGCTCACCCCCCAGCAGATCGCCGCCCTGCCCAGGCAGTTGGTGGAGTGCGTGACGTGCCACAGCCGGCCGTCGCACCGGTTCCGGCCGCCCGACCAGGCCGTGGACGAGGCCTTTGCGGCAGGCAAATTGGATCCTTCGCTCCCTTTCCTCAAGCAGCAGGCGGTGAAGGTGCTGGCCGGCCCCTATTCCTCCAACGAGGCCGCGGCAGAAGGAATCGCCACGGGCTTGGACGGCTTTTACCACGGCAGCTACGCCAAGGCGTATGCCGAGAAGCAAGCGCAGATCAAGCAGGCCATTGCCACGACTCAGGCCATCTATGTGAACAACATTTTCCCCGGCATGAACGCCGATTGGCGAACGCATCCCGACAATATCGGGCATCTGTACTATCCGGGCTGTTTCCGGTGCCACGACGGCCAGCACGTCAGCGCGGACGGCCGCGTCCTATCGAATGACTGCACGACTTGCCATTCCTTTTTGAATGCCGCCTCCGCCCGCCCAACGAAAAACGCCGGGCATAGCGAACCGTTCAAACATCCTGTCGATTTCAGCGCCCTGGCGGGAACGCCGTGCACAACCTGCCACAGCGGCGCGGGCAGCTAGTGTCCTGAATCAGAAGTGCCTTGCATAATCAAAGGGAGCTTCAGGGGCTAAAGCCCCAGGAAAACAAATACCTTAACGCCGGGGCTAAAGCCCCGGCCTCCTAAGAACCACCCAATGAACTTACGACTCAGGACACTAGCGCCCGGCGTGGGTGAGTGTGGCGCCGGCGATCCGCTTGGTCTGGTGGGCCTGGTTGGGTCCCGGATAGCTGAAGAGCAAGTCGTAGCCGGGAGAGCCACCGGCGACGAAGATGTGGAAATCCTCGGGGCCTTGGACCGCCGGAATCCTTCCTCCCGGCTTCAGAGCCTCGCGAAACGTTGCGGCGTGCTCAGGACGAATCCGGCCGTCGGCGATGGTCTGGCGGGTGAAGTCGATCACGGCGGCATGCGAAAACCCGACGGTGGCCGAAGCCAGCATCTCGTAGGGTATGCGCGCATGTTCGTAGAGCCATTCCTGCAAACTCTTGCGCGTGTAGCCGAGCTTGGCCAACTCGACGGCACAATCCGGGTGCAGCACGAGGATGTAGGTTTGGGAATGAAACCAGCTAAATCCCACACTGCTGATTCGGGCCACCATGCTGTCGAGAATTCCCTGCCCGGACCACGCGGTGACGGCGCCCCCTCCGAACATCATGGGGTTCCCGGTGGTCGCCACGGTCACTGTGCTGTCTTCAGGCCGGAAGCCGAGGCTCACATGGCAGGGTTCCCACGGGCTGGCCTCCTGGTTTTCGGCGAAGGTGTAAAACGTGTAGGACTCCAGGCGGCCGGTCAGCGACATGTCGTTGATGGCCGGCCAGGTCTGGCCCAAGTTGAGCAGGCATAGGCGCAGGGCGCGGCCGACGGTGCTGTTGGCGCGCCATCCGTGGCCCAGCAGCCCAATCCCGGAATTGAACTTCAACTCCTGGGCGATCGGCCCGTTGACGATCACCACGGGCGTGAACGAGCCGGTGGAAGCCTGCATGTGCGTGAGGTCGAAGTTCGGATCCGTGAAGCCTTCCATGGCCGCGAGGATCACCGGCAAATGCTCGGGCCGGGCCCCCGCCATCACGGCATTGATGGCGATCTTTTCGACCGTCGCCGTGCCGCCCTTGGGAGCCACCTGCCCGATGATTTCGCCGGGCGCACGCGTGGTTCCGGACAGCATCCACTTCACGGCGCGTTCGGTGGGCGGCACAACCGGCAGTCCATCGGCCCACAGATTTTCCAGAAACAACTGGTTGAGCTGCTCGGCCGCGTCGTTGTAATCGGCGCCAGCGACGCGGATGGCCTCCCGCTGCGGCTCGCGCTGAATTTGCCGAGGCGCCGCTTCTTCCGCGGTCAAGGGGCGCAGTAGATGATCGACAATCTGGGGGAACGCACCCGCGGCGAGGGGCTGCATCTCGCTCAGGCTGGGGCGTGCCTTGTAGTATTGCTCGGCCGGCAGGGCCACGATGCGCAGCCCCGGCATGCCCCGATCGGCGGCCGCGGATCTCGCGTCGCCCAGGAATTCGGAGATGGTGACGTAGACGCCCGGTATGCCTGCTTTTTCGATTTCAATCGTGTCGTGGGAACCCCACCACGTGCAGGACCCTCAATCCCCGGTGGCAAAAACGAAGGTATCGACCTGCGCGGCCACTTCCGGGTACCAGCCTTCGGTCAACGTGATGGTTTGCGCCGCAGGCTTGGGAAGCCGGAGAATCGTGGCGGCCGGGTAGCGCTGCTTCAGCATGGTTTCCAAGGCTTCCAGAAAATGGTGGGCGCCGAATTTGCCGTTGTCGCACAGCCCGATCTTCTTCCCGGCCAGGTCCTGCACGCGCGGCCTGATTCCCACGGTCGGCGGAGGAGGAATCTCGCCGCGCGGGTTGAGCGCCTCCAGCGTCACCGCGCCCGACGCGCGAAGGACGGAGAGGGAAACCACGGATTCCTGCGGGAGATTTTTTCCGTCACTCATCGTGTCCGCTCCTGATGTCACCACACCCCGCGAGATGCGCGCCACTCAAAATAGCACGGATGAGAGAATGGAGCTCATCGAAATAGATCCCGTTCCGCGGGCCGGATGAGGTCGCGTCCGCTCCCCGTGCCCTTTTCCAGGGCGACGCCGTGGACAATCACCACGGGCATGCGCTCGAGCTTGCCCATCACGAGGCCGGCCGCGGCGGCGAGCTCATCGGCCACGGCGATGATCGTCGCCTGCATCACTCTTCCGTGCGCATCGCGCTGGCCGCGATAATCGGCGAGCGGCGACATCCCGGCCACGCCCAGGGCCACGTTGACGAGGCCTTCCCGCCAGGGCCGCCCAAACGTGTCGGAGACGATGACGCCCACGTGGCAGCCGAACGCCCGCGCGAGCTGCTCCTGAAGCTTGCGCGCGGAGCCGTCGGGATCCTCCGGCAACAACAGGGCGGTTCCCTCGCGCGTATTGGACACATCGACGCCGGCGTTGGCGCAGACGAAACCGTGGCGCGTGCGGGCGACAATCACGCCGCGCTCCATCCGCACGATGCCGCTCGATTCGCGCAACACCAGCTCGATCACCCGCGGATCTTTCTGAAATTCGGCGGCCCAGCGCCGCGCTCGCTCGGAAGGTTCGACCGAATCAAGACGAACGCTCCTTCCCTCGGCCTTGGACACAATCTTCTGCGCGACGACAAAGACATCGCCCGCGGCGCACCCAACGCCCTGCTTGCGGGCGGCTTGCATGATCAGCGCGCCGAGATCGTCGCCCGACGCGACCTCGGGAAGTCCCGCCAAGGGCAGGATTCTCACCGCAGGCCGATTCAGATTCTTCTGTGTTTCCGACTCTGGCACGTTGCCTCAGTTCGCTCCGGAAGAAAATAGGCCACCGCGAAGACTAGCACCGGAGAAAACTCCGGCCAAGTGCGTTCTGCGGCTCGGCTTCGGATTCTGGTGTGCGGAAACGGCGCGGCCGCCAAGGCCACAGAGCCAGCGCAGAGCAACCCATTGCATTCCGAGATGCGCGGTTGTATGTTGCCGGGCGTACCGCCAGCCAAAATAGAAATTGCAGCCAAGGGGGTTGTTCATGCGCAATCATCCTCGGACGGACAAAACACCGGGCGAGAAGAAAGGCCGGACGCCGCGCCGGGCATTTCTGGGCGCCGTCGCCGCCGCCACGGCCGCGGGGGCGCTGCTGAAGACGCAGCCCCTGTTTGGCGACACGGCGATTCCCTCGATCCGCATTCCCAAGGCGGTGACCGAATCCCTGGCCGCGCCGCCCCGCCGCGCGGACTTTTCCGGCACGGGCATAACCGGAGCGCAGGTTTTCGCCAACCTCTGCAAGGACGAAGAGCTGGCGGCGCTGTTCTGCGCGGCCGGAAATTATCACATCATCAACGAAATCGCGCAGGTCGGCATTCCCTGCTACGGCGGGCGGACCGAAGGAGGAATGTGCGCGGCCGCCGACGGTTTTACCCGCGCCACGGGAGAGGTCGCGGCCTGTTCGGGAACCGAGGGGCCGGGATTCACGCACATGATCATGAACATCGCCACGGCGCACTTTGCCAATAGCCCGGTGCTGGTGCTCGCCAGCAATCAATCCATCCAGCAGGAGGACAGCTGGAAGCGCATCCAGTTCATGTATCAGCAGCCGACCACCGAAGGCCTGAAAAAATACGGCAAGCGGATCACGGTGCCGAACCGCGTCTATGAGTACGGCGCCTACGCCTTCCGCAACTTGAAATCCGGCGTGCCCAACGTCGTGCACCTCGACTTCCCGCTCGACGTGGCCACCGAGCGCTTTCAGGACCCCTCGAAGATCGGCTCGTTTTACGGCAAGGAACGCTACCGCAGCGAATCCCGGGCCTACCCCGGCTCGAAGGAACTCCAGCAGGCCATTGACATGATCGGCAAGGCCGAGCGCCCGGTCCTGATCGCCGGGCACGGCGTCTTCGTGCGCAAGGCCTGGGACGCCCTGCTGCAGGCCGCCGAGAAGCATGAGATGGTCGTGGTCGGGTCGGGGCCGGTGCGCGGGCACTTCCCCGACGATCACCGGCTGTCGGGAAGCATGTCCAACGACGCGCTGATGAGCGCGGACCTGGTGATCTTCGTCGGCCAGTACCTCATGCCGACGGTCGGGGAATGGACTCTGCCGCCGGGAGTGAAAACCATCCGCGTTCATCCGGTGCAGGAAGATTTGGGGCGGAACTGGCCCGTCGACCTGGGCATTGTGAGCGATGAAAAAGTATTTCTGGAGGCGCTGGCCAATGGCCTCCCGCCCAAGAAGCGGCCAAGCTGGGTCGATGAAGTCGCCGCGGACAAGCAGAAGCGCGAGCAGGCCAATCTCGCGCTGAACGAGCGCTATCTCAAATATAGCCGCGACACGAACGCTCTTCATCCGTGGGTTCTGGGCAAGGAAGTTCACGATTTTCTGTATAAAGGCGATATCGACCCCAAGCAGACGGTCACGGGCTGGGGCGGCAACATGATCGGGTTCGCCTCGATGCGCTGGTTGCGCGCCAATCGTCCCGCGCAGGAGATTCCCGTGGTGTACCAGTTCGGCCCCATGGGCCCGGATCTGGCCATGATGATGGGAGCGGGCGTGGCCGTTCAGCGAGGCATCGGCCCGCAGGCCGCCTACCAGGGCGCGCCGGTCGTGGTGGTGACCGGAGACGCCGGCATGGGCTTCAGCCTGCTGGAACTCGATACCTTCGTGAAATACAAAATCCCCGTGATCTGCATTGTGTACAACAATAATTCGTGGGGCACGTTCCCGTTTGCGTTGGGCATGAACACGCCGCGCGCCCTGCACATGTACCTGTTCCAGGAAAATCTGCGCTACGACAAAATGGCGGAGCATCTCGGCGCCCGCGGCGAGTACGTGCGCACGCCCGAAGAGTTGCGCGCCGCCCTGAAGCGCAGCTACGATGCGGCCGCCAAGCAGGGGTATTCGACGCTGATCAACTGCCAGGGGCTGATGGAGTTCAATATCGACAAGCTCTATCCTCCGGCCCCCAGCTTCGCGCCCGAGCCCGGCGTCGGAGCCGTGAGTCACTGAACGCGCAGCCTCGGCCGGGTCGGGCGCTGCACGGTGTGGCGCGACTGGCCGAGTTCATTCTTCTGGCGGGAGTGGAAACGTTTGGCCCCAGGCAAAACACAGGTGGCATTATCCGCGGTTCGCGCCCTGATGGAAGATTATGCCAAGCGCGGCGTCTTCCGCGGGTTCCACGCGCTGCCGGTACGCCATGGCGTGGCGGCCTTCCGCATGATTTGGCATCGCGACCGCGTCTTCGATCTCATCGTCGACACGCAAAAGAAGACCCTGCGGATTCCCGTGGTGCTGCCGGCCGTGCCGTCCCGCTCTCCGCTGTACAGGGATTTCAAGGCCTTCGTCGCGGGGCACCATGCGGCGAGTTTGCCCGATCACCGGCGCATCGAAAGAACTAAGGCGCGCGTCCGCTGCGCCCACCACCGCGGCAGCGTCTCTCTGACCATGACCGTCCGCGACGGTGACTACGCATACGCCCTGCAGAGACTCATCCACCTGGTCCACGAAACGTTTTTACTCTTCCTCACCAGCGGCCCCTACCGCGATTACCTGGTCGACCAACTGGGCGCCGACGCCGAAATCGGATGAGAATGACAAATCGGCATCGACCCGCTGAATTGAAACGGCTCGCTTGATTTCGCGGCGTCGAGACTGTCAGACAAAGACCCCACCCTTCGCACAAAACGCGAAGGATGGGGCACCCGCCGGATCAAAGGCGAAAGGCTGGGCCACCCGCCACAGCTCTGGCAAGGGGCGGGCCGAGTTGAAGCAACGACCGTGCGGTCCCGAACCGAGATTGGCTGCGGTCTCAATCCGGTTCTTGGGTGACGATGTGCACATCCACTGCGGGTGCCTGGCGAAGGAAGCGATTGATGGCCGACAGATAACGAAAGTTTCTCCAGCCATCGACTGCGGACCGTCCGAAAATTACTTGCGTGATGTGCTTGTCGCGCGCGAAAGCCGCCACAGGATCCGCAACATTGGCGCCCTGCAGGCGCATGACTGTGGCACCCAAGCTGCCCGCGAATTGCAGGTTCGCCTCCAGCGTTTTTTGATCTTCGTCGCTGGTGTCTTGAGCAAGGTCCACATACACCGCATAGAGTTCGGCGTCGATGCGCCGGGCCATGCGAGCCGCCCGCGCCAGCAAGTATTGCGACCGCGGATGTGAGCTGATGCACACGGCGATGCGTTCGCGGACCGCCCAGGTTTCCTGGATTTCCTTTTCGTCCATGTAGGACGAGAGGCTTCGGTCCACCTGTTCGGCCACTTGGCGCAGGGCCAGCTCGCGCAGCGCGATCAGATTTCCGCGGCGGAAAAAGTTCTTAAGGGCCTGCTCGACCTTCTCCGCGCCGTAAATGTCGCCGCGCCGCATGCGGTTCTGGAGCGCTTCCGGCGTCAGGTCGACCATGACGGTTTCCTGCGCCATCTGCAGCACCCAGTCCGGCACGGTTTCGCGCACGACGACTCCGGTGATCGCGTTCACCGTTGGCGCGATGCTCTCGATGTGCTGAATATTCACGGTGGAGAGCACGTCGATCTTGGCGTCGAGAAGTTCGAGCACGTCTTCGTATCTTTTGCGGTGCTTGCTGCCGGGGATGTTGGTGTGCGCGAGCTCGTCCACCAGGACCACCTGGGGGTGCCGCGTTTTGATCGCGTCCACGTCCATCTCTTCGAAGGTCGTGCCCTTATATTCCATCTTCTTGCGCGGCACGGCTTCCAGTTGCGGCAAAAGCTCGGCAATGCCCTTTCGGCCGTGGGTCTCGACCAGACCAATAATAATGTCCTCGCCGCGGCTGTGCCGCCGGATGGCCTCGCTCAGCATGCTGTAGGTCTTGCCGACGCCGGGCGCGAACCCAAGAAACAGCTTCAGCGCGCCTTTGGTCTTTTCGGGCGGAGGCGATACAGCCGCCAGCCACTGTTCGGGAGTTTTGGGCATGGAGTTATTCTCTTTTATGGGTGGCCGGAAAGCTACGGTAGAATAGCGCCGTGCGCTCTCCGATTCTGAACCGCGTCCTGCAGTTTGCAGGTGCTCTGGCCACCGTCGTTGCCATTACGCTTTTCTACCGCAAAGTCCTTCCGGTCAATGCCACCACCGTCGCGCTCACGTTCCTGCTTGCTATTTTAGTCGTTTCGGCGATTTGGGGCATGGCGGTCTCGATCGCGATGTCTGTTGCCGCCATGCTGGCCTTCAACTACTTTTTTCTCCCGCCGATTGGCACGCTCACGATCGCCGATCCGCAGAACTGGGTGGCGCTGCTTGCCTTTCTCGTGGTCTCCGTGCTTGCCAGCCAGCTAGCTACCCGCGCGCGCCAGCGTGCCGCGGATGCTTCGGCCCGGCAGCGCGACATCGAAAAGCTCTATAAGTTCAGCCAAGGCTTGCTCGAATCCGGCAACGTCATGGAGCTGCTCAACCGAATCCCCGCCCAGATTGTCGATATTTTCGAAGTGGGCGCCGCCGCGCTTTTCCTCGCTGACAAGCAGAAAGTCTATCGCTCCGGGCCGGTAATCGCGCAGCTCGATACCGAAATGCTGAAATCCGTCATGGCCCGCGAGGAACCGCAGATCGACATTGCGAACAGCCTGTGCTTTATTCCCGTGCGCCTGGGGGTGCGCCCGATCGGCAGCCTGGGGATTTCCGGCACGGTGCTCCCGCTGCAGACACTGGAGGCGGTTGCGACGCTTCTCGCCATCGCCATGGAGCACGCGCGCGCGGTCGAACAGCTCGGCCAGAACGAGGCCGTGCGGCAAAGCGAGCAACTTCGGACGGCGCTGCTCGATGCGGTGACCCACGCGCTGCGCACCCCGCTCACTTCGATCAAAGCCTCGGTCACGAACCTGCTCTCCAACCCCGGATTGACCGACAGCCAGAGGAACGAACTGCTGACGATCATCAACGAGGAAAGCGACCGCCTGAACCGGCTCGTCGGCGACGCAGCCGAGATGGCCCAGCTCGACGCCGGCGAGGTCGCGTTGAAGCTTGAGCCGCATCCCATCGGGCATGTAATTACCGCCGCGCTGGAACACTGCCGGAGTTCGCTCGGGAACCGCGTCGTGAACGTCAAGATCGCGGAACGCTTGCCCATGGTCCGCGTGGACGTGGACCGGGCCCGGGAGGCGCTTGTGCAACTGATCGAGAACGCCAACCAGTATTCGCCGCCCGATCAGCCCATTACGATCACGGCGGAGACAAACGGCACTTTCGTCGTCACGAGCGTCGCCGACCGCGGGCCTGGCATTGATGATCAGGAACAACCTCTCGTCTTCGAGAAGTTTTATCGTGGCAGGGGCCAGCGCTACAACGTCGAGGGAACGGGGATGGGCTTGCCCATCGCGAAGGCGATCATTGAAGCGCACGGCGGCACCATCAGTCTGACCAGCCAGCTCGGTCATGGCTCGGTCTTCTCCTTCACGCTGCCCATCGACCGCGGCCGTCCCGGACCAGCATGAGCTCGGCAAAAATCCTGATCGTTGACGACGAGCCGCAAATCCGGCGCGTGCTGCGCACGACGCTGACGTCACAAGGCTACACCGTAGCCGAAGCGAAGAACGGCGACGAGGCGCTCGAACAGATCCGCGAAGAACGCCCCGATCTGATTCTTCTGGACGTCAACATGCCGGGCCGCTCGGGGCTCGAAGTCTGCCACGAGATCCGCGGCACGAGCGACATTCCCATTATCATGCTCACGGTGCGCAACACGGAGCGCGACAAAGTGCAGGCCCTCGACGCCGGCGCCGACGATTACGTCGTCAAACCCTTCGGGTCCGAGGAGTTGATGGCCCGCATCCGCGCCGCGCTGCGCCGGGCCGCTCCCGCGGAAGCCATTCCGCCGTTTGTTTCGACAGACCTCAAGATCGACTTCGAAAAGCGCGCCGTCACGGTCCGCGGGCACCTCGTCCGGCTCACGCCAAAGGAATTCGAATTGCTCCGCCAGCTCGTCGCCAATCAAGGGAAGGCGCTCAGCCATCGCCGCTTGTTGCAGGCGGTTTGGGGTCCGGACTACGGCGACGAGACCGAGTATCTCCGCGTCTTCATCAACCAGCTTCGCAAGAAGATCGAGCCGGACCCGCATCACCCGCGCTACATCCACACCGAACCCTGGGTCGGCTACCGCTTCGAGCACGCGCACGAGAGGACCCGTTCCGGCCGCCTGGAAAAGTAAGTACCCCGGTCGTTTAATCCAACCGGCTTCTTGCACCATCTTGTAGCCCAATTAGCGCCTCGGGTGCATGGTGTCGAGGTCGAGGTTCAGGTCGAGAACGTTGACCCGAGGCTCGCCGAGTATTCCGAACTGGCGCCCTTTCGTGTGGTTGGCCACGACCGCGCGGAGATCGTGCTCGCTCATGCCGCGTTCGCGGGCCACGCGCGGAACCTGGAAATCCGCGGATGCCGGAGAGATATCGGGATCGAGCCCCGAGCCCGACGTCGTGACGAGATCGACCGGCACAGTCACGTTCGGATTGGTCGCCTGCAGTTGCTGGACGCTGGCATTAACGCGGTCAATCAGAGCCTTATTTGTCGGGCCGAGGTTCGAGCCCCCCGATGCAGTGGGATCGTATCCCGCCGTGCCGGCCGCGGAAGGCCGCGAGTAAAAGTACCCGGATGCGGTGAAAGGCTGGCCGATCAAATGCGACCCGACGAGGTTTCCGTCCTTTCGGATCAGCTCGCCGTTGGCCTGTTTGGGAAACAACACTTGCGCGAGACCGGTTACCACCAGCGGGTAGATGATTCCGAACAACAACGCCGTCGCCAGAGTAAACCAGATCGAGATCAGAAAGTTCTTCTTCATGTTTTCCTCGCACTAACACCAGAACAAATGACTCAGAGCACCGCAGTTGGCCGGCGTGGATGCCGGATGGCAGCCCACCAGCGCTTCGCTGCGATGATCGACCAGACGGCTTCCACCAACCCAAACGGCCACGCTCCTTGCAGGAAGCCGTAGATCGATCCCAGCACGCATGCGCCGGCGAACGCCAGGATAAAAATGGTGTGGCGATTTTCTAAGGTGTAGCTGACCACCATGGCCGAAACCGCCAACAGGCCGAACAAGTTGAGAGGAGTCATCCCGCATAACCTGCCTTCGTTTCCATCGATACGATCACTTGCTCCCCCCTCATGCCAAGCCAATGTGCGTAACGATCAGATCGATCAGCTTGATCCCGATGAACGGCGCAATGATGCCGCCCAGGCCGTAAATGAGCAGGTTCCACCGCAGCAGGGCCGAGGCGCCCAGCGGGCGATAACGCACGCCGCGCAGAGCGAGCGGCACGAGCGCGATGATGATCAGCGCGTTGAAGATCACGGCAGACAGAATCGCCGACTCCGGCGTCTTCAAGCGCATGACATTCAGAAGATTGAGCTGGGGAAACGCCCCGGCAAACATGGCCGGAATAATGGCGAAATATTTCGCCACATCGTTCGCCACCGAAAACGTCGTCAGGGCGCCGCGCGTGATCAGGAGCTGCTTCCCGATCTCCACGACCTCGATCAGCTTGGTGGGATTCGAGTCGAGATCCACCATGTTGCCGGCTTCCTTGGCCGCCTGCGTGCCGGCGTTCATGGCCAGGCCCACGTCGGCTTGCGCGAGCGCCGGCGCGTCGTTGGTGCCATCCCCGGTCATGGCGACGAGTTTGCCTTTGGCCTGTTCCTGGCGGATCAGCGCAAGTTTGTCCTCGGGTTTCGCCTGCGCGAGGAAATCGTCGAGGCCTGCTTCGCGCGCAATGGCCGCTGCCGTCAGCGGATTGTCACCCGTGATCATCACGGTGCGAATCCCCATGGCGCGCAACTGGTCGAAGCGTTCGCGCATGCCGCCCTTGATGATGTCCTTCAGATGGATCGCGCCCAGCACGCGAAAATCTTCCGCCACGAGCAGGGGCGTCCCGCCCGCATTGGAGATTCTTTTTACCGCCTCCTCGACTTCCGGCGGCACGTGGTTGCCCTTCTCCGCGCAGTAGGCGGCGATGGCGTCGAACGCGCCTTTCCGAATCGCGCGGCCGTCGAGATCCACGCCGGACATCCGCGTCACGGCGGTGAAGGGAATAAACGTGGCGGCGTAGGCGGAGAGTTCCCGGCCCCGCAGGCCGTACTTCTCTTTTGCCAGCACGACGATCGAGCGTCCTTCCGGGGTTTCGTCGGAGAGCGAGGCGAGCTGCGCCGCATCGGCAAGTTCCGCTTCGGTGATGTTCGGCGCCGGGACAAACTCGGTGGCACGGCGATTGCCGAGCGTGATCGTTCCAGTCTTATCGAGCAGCAGCGTGTTTACATCGCCCGCGGCTTCCACTGCGCGGCCCGACATGGCCAGCACGTTCCTTTGCACCACGCGGTCCATCCCCGCAATTCCGATGGCGGAAAGCAGGCCTCCGATCGTCGTGGGAATCAGGCAAACCAGCAGCGCAATAAGCACGAAAATGGACTGCGGCGCGCCGGAGTAGATGGCCATCGGCTGCAGCGTCACCACCGCGAGAAGAAAGATAATCGTCAGGCCGGCGAGAAGAATGTTCAGCGCGATCTCATTCGGCGTCTTCTGGCGTTCCGCCCCTTCCACCAGCTTGATCATGCGATCGAGGAATGTTTCGCCGGGATTCGAGGTGATGCGGATGATGATTTCGTCCGAGAGCACGCGCGTCCCGCCGGTGACGGCCGAGCGGTCGCCGCCCGATTCGCGGATCACGGGCGCCGATTCCCCGGTGATCGCGGATTCGTCCACCGAGGCAACGCCTTCCGCCACCTCGCCGTCGCCGGGGATGAATTCGCCCGCCGCGACCTTCACGAGGTCGCCCGTGCGCAGCTTCGAGCCCGCCACGTCCTCAATCCCACCGCCGGGCTTGATGCGGTGGGCCATGGTCTCGGCGCGAGCCTTGCGCAGCGTGTCGGCCTGGGCCTTGCCGCGGCCTTCGGCCATGGCTTCGGCGAAGTTTGCAAATAGCACGGTGAACCACAGCCACAGCGTGATCTGAAGCTCGAATCCGAAGCCGTTGGCGTGCAGCACGTGATCGCGCACGAGCTCGACGGTGGTCACGACCGCGCCGATTTCGACCACGAACATCACCGGGTTCTTCATCAGCGTGCGCGGGTTGAGTTTGATGATGGAGTCCCGCACCGCGCCGCCGACGATTCCCCAAGTCCAGAGTGCTTTCCTTCTTTCTCGTCTGCTCATGGTGGCCTCAGAAAACCTTTCCGGCGTGCATCAGCAGGTGCTCGAGGATCGGGCCCAGGCTGAGCGCCGGGAAAAATGTAAGTGCGCTGACAATCAGGATCACGGAAATTAGGAGCATCGTGAAGAGCGGCGTCGTCACCGGAAACGTGCCCGCCGATTCCGGCACGAGTTTCTTGCGCGCCAGATTCCCGGCGAGGGCAAGCACTGGAATGATCATTAGAAACCGCCCTAGCAATGTATTGAAGCCAAGGCTCACGTTGTACCAAAGCGTATTCCCGTTCAGCCCGGCGAACGCCGAACCGTTATTCCCCGCCGTGGAGGTGTAAGCGTACAAGACTTGCGCGAGGCCGTGCGGACCGGGATTCGAAATGGACGAGGTGCCGAAGGATGAAGCCACGGCGACGGCCGTAAAGACGAGAATCACGAGACAGAAAATCAGGACCGTCAACATGGCCATCTTCACGTCGTACGCTTCGATCTTCTTCCCGAGATATTCCGGCGTCCGGCCGACCATCAGCCCAGCGATGAAGACCGCGAGAACGATGAAAACCACCATACCGTAAAGCCCTGAGCCGACGCCGCCGAACACCACTTCCCCGAGCATGATGTTGACCAGCGGAACCAGCCCGCCGATCGGCGTGAACGAATCATGCATCCCGTTGACCGCGCCGCAACTCGCATCCGTGGTCGTGGTCGCGAAGAGCGCCGTCGGTGCAATCCCAAAGCGGACTTCCTTGCCCTCCATATTGCCGCCCGGCTGCATGGCGGCGGTGTGTTGGTCAATTCCGTGCAGCAGAGGGTTGCCACGAGATTCCATGGCATACGCCACCGTGACGCCCACGAGGCACAAAATCGCCATCGCGGCCCACACGGCCCAGCCATGACGCTGTGAACCCGTCATCCGGCCCAGCGTGTACGTGAGGCCCGATCCGAGCGCGAGCATCATGACGATCTGCATGAAATCGGTCAGGGGAGTCGGGTTCTCGAATGGGTGGGCGCTGTTGGCGTTGAAAAAACCGCCGCCATTGGTTCCGAGAATCTTGATCGCTTCCTGCGAAGCGACCGGCCCTTGGGCGATCACTTGATCGGTGATCGTTTGCGTTGTAGTTTTGCCATCCGATCCCGTGGTTTGCACCGTCTGAGGATTCACCAGCCTGGCCGTGTAATCAGCAGGCAAGCCGGAAGCAGAACCCACAGCATGCATCGCGTGAGATCCACCCAGAAGTTGCCGATGGTTTTCGATTCCCGCCGGGCGATGCCGCGGATGACGGCGATGGCGAGCGCGATGCCCACACCCGCGGACGCGAAGTTGTGGTAAGCCAGTCCCGCCATCTGCGTGAAATAGCTCATTGTCGATTCGCCGGCGTAGTTCTGCCAGTTGGTATTCGAGGTGAACGAGGCGGCGGTGTTGAACGCGAGATCGGGCGCCACGGCGGGCAGATGTTGCGGGTTCCACGGCAGCCACTGCTGCACGCGCTGGATCAGGTAGAGCAGCAACATCGACACGCCGCTGAAGAGCAGCATCGCGACGCTGTATTCCTTCCAGTCCATCTCACGCTTTTCATCGATTCCCGTCGTCCGGTAGAGCAAGCGCTCGATGGGCCGCAGGGCAGGGTCGAGAAACGTTTTCTCGCCGGAAAATACGCGCGCCATGAAGACGCCCAGCGGCTTCGTGACGGCCAGGAGAACCACGAAGAACAACGCAATTTGCAGCCAACCGTTTGCGGTCATCGTCAGAACCTCTCCGGCCAGAGCAGCGCCGCCAGAAGGTACCCGAACATCAGAACGCTGATTCCCAATAGAACGCTGTCGCCTATCATTTGATCTCGCTCCCTACTTCAGCCGATCACAGGCCCACACGTATGCAATGGACACCATGAAGAAAACAACCGTGCAAATGACAAACACAAGGTCTCGCATTCGAGTTACTCCTAACCCACTTCTCGCGGGGCGGACCGCTTGGCCGCACCCGGGAACATTGCGACCGACCGGCGGCTGCTCGACGCCGACTCTTCCGCTGATCTGCCCGGAGGATCGACTACAGCATCCGGGCGGGAAGCGGGCGCTGTGACGAAGGTCACGACGCGCGCCGATCGCCTCGGATACTGGCGGGCCGGTCGCCTCGCCTCGCGCTGGAGCTGGAACAACACGTATAGAAGAAACATGCACGCCGGTCCCAGCACCAGTGTGATGAACAGCATCACTTCGAATCTCATTGAACACGTTCGCCCGGCGTCTTGTTAACTTGCCCTGGGCGAGTCTCATGATTCAGCCTACTCCGCCAAGATCAGGAAGAAATAAGGGAGACCTAAGGATTTCGTAAGCGCGAAGTTTGACCAGCCCGAGTTTTTGTACCAGTTGCAGTGACAGAGTGCGGCACAGTGACCCACGGATTACGCTGGGTATCTACCGCTCACGTCATTGGCGACCAACAACGTGATGCCGTAGAAAATCGGCCGGCTAGGATAGTGTGAATGAGAGATTTTGGTAGGGGCGGTGGGGATCGAACCCACGACCTTCGGCTTAAAAGGCCGCTGCTCTACCACTGAGCTACGCCCCTAAAATCATTCATAACATCTTACACGAATTGAACTTACTGCACATGCACCGCTTGGGTGTTTACTGGCAGATGCGCCCCGGTGTCGGTAGTGGTGTCGGTTCGCTCGGCAGAGACGGTGTCAGCTGGCCGTGGAACGAGCTTCTCCACAACGTCGAATAGGAAGTCGGGTGAGAGGTGGGAATAGCGTACCGTCATGGCAATGCTCTTGTGCCCCAGGGCGTCCTGGACCGCGCGCAAGCCTACCCCGGCCATCGTCAGCCGCGAGGCGAACGTGTGCCGGAGATCGTGCCAGTGAAAGTCGGCGAGTCCGGCCTTGCGGATGGCCTTCTCGAACCAGTAGCGCGGCCCGCAGAGCGGTTCACCCGCGAGATTCCGAATCACAGGCCCCGTGCCGTAGCTGCGCTTTCGCAATTCACCGAGCGCCTTCAGCGCCACGGAGTTGAGCCGGGCGTAGCGAGCCTGGCCGTTCTTGCCCCGGCGCACCAGCAGCAATCGCCGCGCTAGGTCAACGTCCTGCCAGTCCAGCCCGTACATCTCGGAGAGGCGTAGCCCCGTGTGCAAGGCCAGGTCTAGCTCCGGCATATGCTCCGGCCAGTCCTCGGCAATCGCGTTCCGCAGCTTCCCGTCCTCGGCATCGGTCAGGTACCGCACCCGGCTGTTGTCTTCCCTGCGGTGCCGTGTCGCGCGGGCAGGATTGCTCGAAGCCTTCCCGTTGCGAATGGCCAGCCGATAGGTGAGCGAAAGCAGCGAGCGGTAGTGATTCACCGTGGACGGTGCCCACTCCTCGACCTCGATACATTCCTCGAAGTGACGCTCAATCTCCTGTGGGGTGACGGACTCGGCGGAGCGGTCGCGGAACCAGCCAAGAATCCTCTCCATTCTGGCAACATCGTCCCCGAAGGTGCGCTTGTGCGCTTTTGAGTAAGCCAGCGCGTCACGCGCAATGTCGGCGAACGTGACGGTCGCGCGGCGGAGCTTTTCGGGGAGCTTCTTCCCGATGAGGGCATCCGTCTTGCGCTTGCGGTAGAGGTCAATCGCGGCGCTTTTCGTCCCCGCCTTCTCGCGCCGGAAGCGTCCTTCGGCGTCGGTGTAGCGAATCCACCAGGTGCTTGAGCCGGGCACTTTCTCGAACACGCCGCGCTGCCTGCGCCGTTCCTTGCTTGCCGTCTTCCCTATTGGGAGAGCCGCAGTGTCAGTTTGCATGGTGCTTTCCTTTCTGCGACGGGCGTCCGCCGAGCCTGCCATTGCGCCGGGATGCCTTGGCCTTCTGCTTGGAGCGCGCCGAGCCTCGGCAGGCCGGGCAGAAACAAACCAGTCTCACGTTGTGAACCGGGCATCGCATGAAGCAACAATAAACCTAACGCGATGGGTTGTCAAGGAGAAGAAGAGGTGCTAGAATCCGCACATGACCGCACGCAAGCGCACCCAACGCAAGACAGCACAAATCGATTCGGTCGCACATGCCGACCAGGACCGACTTGCAGCGCTTGTTGCGCTTTCGCTCGGGCTTGATCTTCGTAACCTTGTGCGTGAACCCGGAGTGCGTAAAGCGCTCGCCGAGTTATGGGCGCGGCGAAGTTCACGAGGTGCTTCTCCCGCGATGGCGAATGAAGTATGCCTGTGGGCCGCCGCCGCTGTGGGAAAATCGCCTGCCGGAATGCCGGTGCGGAGCGCGGATTGGGAGGAGGCGTGGGCCTCGGGCACGGGAAAATCGTGGAAGCAGCTGAAAGGCTTTCCCGAACGCATTCGCAAAATGGCCGCTGAGCTGCAAACGTTGCTTTGCCATGACTGGTTCGGCCAGAAGGACGCGAGACGATTCTGGCCACTTCCCCCAGACCTTCGTGACTATGCTGGTTGGCTGGAATCGCGGATCAAGAGAACTCCATTCTTCGCGCATCGGGTGAAGCGCAGCGAGCGTCGGCAATGGAAGGTCCACCTGTCAGGGCGTGTGAAAGCCCTCACAGGACACGTCTGTGACGCGGAAGTGTTGGGTCTTCTGGACGCTGTGGACCTAGCGCTGAATGGCGAGCGCGACGGCGAGCCACGGTTTGACGTGCAGACCCTTATCGACGCCCGCTTCCGCCAAAAACGCAAAGTTCCCAAGAGATAGCACTTTCCTGCCGAAAACGGTTTGCCTCGCGCTATGTTCATCATGCGTGCCGGAGCTTTATCCTGCACGTCATGGGACAAACCAACAAGATCGCCGTCAGCGTTCGCGAGGCAGCGGCGATGCTCAGCATTTCGCCTCGCTCCGTCCAAAACTACATCGCCGCAAAACTTCTTCCGGCCCGGAAGCTGGGCCGCAGAACCATCGTACCCATCCGCGCACTAGAAAGCTTCTTGCGGTCAGACCAACCCTCACCTGTCTCCAAGCCAGGCGGTAACGGCGATGCACGGTGACGCCCGCGAAATCACGGCGCTCGTGGCGATGCCGCGCTTACTCGCGTCGCTTGGCTTCGTCGTGAACGAGCGAACACGACGCTGCGCCTGCACCCTACACGGCGGCTCGAATCCATCCGCATTCGCGTGGACGGATTCTGGGCTATGGCGCTGCCATTCGTGCGGCGCAGGCGGAGATCGAATCGCGCTCATTCGGGCAGTTCGCAGTTGCTCGTTCGGCGAAGCACTCCGATTCCTTGCCAGCCTGGCAGGCGTCGAGTTTGAACAAGACAAACGGGCCGACACCGAGCGATTGCGGCAAGAGCGCCAGGCCGAAGAGCACGCCGCCGATTTGCTCGCCCACGCGGAGCACGGCCTCCTGCTTGAGTTGGCGGACGAACTTGAATCGCTTCGCAAAATCTGGCGCGCGGCAATCGCCATGCTGGAACCGCCGGGACCAAAATCCAGCATCGCGGAAGATGGCTTGCGGTTCGCCTGTGGCGCGCTGCGCAGGGCTGATGCGGCTTATGCGCTGATTGCGTTCGCTGCGCCTTCCGTTCGGGCACGGTTCGCGCTGCATCCTGAGTTGCGCCCTGCGTTAATTGACGCCGCCCTTGAGGACGGCTTTGTCGCCGATGAATGCGGTTATCGCTTCGAGGTGCCCGGCCAATGACTTCAAATCCCTTCGCCGCGTTGGAACGCAAGCGCATGTTCGAAGCCCGCGAAACGCTCCGCGAGCATCCCGAGCTTCGCGCCGAAGTGGACGCCCATCTCTCGCTTCCGTCACGCGCAATCGAGCGGCCACGGCCAGCCGAAGACGGGGCCGGACTTCTCCGCGACTTGCGCTCTTTTGTGCAGCGGTACGTTGTGTTGTCTCATGCCCAGGCAACCGCACTCGCGCTCTGGATTCTACACACGCACGTTATTTCTTCCTTCGATGTGACGCCCTACCTGAATATCAATTCCGCCGAGAAGCAATGTGGAAAAACCCGACTGCTGGAAGTCCTGAAGATCACGGTCGCCAATCCGTGGATGACGGGGCGGGTGACGGCGGCGGTGCTTGTCCGCAAGGTGGACGCCGAGCATCCTACGCTGCTGCTGGACGAAAGCGATGCGGCATTTAACGGCGAAAAAGAGTACGCCGAGGCCCTACGCGGAATCTTGAATACCGGCTATCTGGGCGATGGCAAGGCATCTTTGTGTGTGGGACAAGGTGCGCAAATCACGTTCAAGGACTTCTCGACATTCTGCCCAAAGGCGATTGCCGGAATTGGAAAGCTCCCTGACACAGTGGAAGACCGTTCGATCCCCATTCGGCTCAGAAGGGCCGCGCCAGGAGAAGTTGTTGCGCGATTCAGGCGGCGCAATGTGGAAAGCGAAGTAGCGCCACTCCGCGAGCGAATTGAGAAATGGTCCTCCATGGTTGTTGACTCACTCGCGCAAGCCCGTCCCTTGCTCCCCGACTGCCTTTCCGACCGTCAGCAGGACGTGGTGGAACCGCTCCTAGCCATTGCGGACGCGGCAGGTGGGGAATGGCCGAAAGAGTCTCAGGCGGCCCTGTTGGAAATCTTCGGGGCTGCGCAAGGGGATGAGTCGGTGGGGGTGCGGCTTCTGGCCGACATTCGCGCTGTTTTGGGCGGCGACGAAGAGAACCCCCGGCGCGAGCGTATCTCCTCGGCGGACTTAGCGGAGGCACTGGGTAAGATCGAAACCTCCCCGTGGGGCGAATGGTCGAAGGGGAAACCACTGACGCCCGCGAAGCTGGCCCGCCTCCTGTCCCGTTTCGGAATCACCCCCACCGTCAAGCGCATCGCGGGGAGTCCAAACCAGCGGGGGTATGAGCGAACCGACTTCGAGGATGCCTGGACCCGCTATCTTCCTCGTATCGGCCTTCAAAACGTCACAGCGTCACAAGCTAATGTTTACGGGCCTTCCAGCGATTTTTCAAAGTATCACGCGGAAACGGACGTGACGGCTCAAAAATGCGAAATCGCCAATACTGACGGGCGTTGTGACGTTGTGACACTTTTGACCCCTATTAGGGGGACTGAAGAGGGTAAGGAGGGGACTCTGGAGGGGGAGCTATGAACACCCAGGAGTTGATTGCCAGCGTGAGGGAGATAGGCGGGGAGCTTACCCTTCGCGGGGAACGCATCCACTTCCGGCTACCCCGCATCCCTGACGCGCCTCGACTTGTCGAGCAACTACGCGCCCGCCGCGAGGAAGTGATTGCCGCTCTTCGGGAACTGGCCCCCTGCGGCTCGCCCTATTGCGCCGGATGCTACGACGTGGGAGAGGGCCGGAAGATTCACCCGCCCCGCTGTGGCGAGGCTTTCCTGCGCTGGCGGGCGTGGCTGGAAGGGAAAGGCAGACCGCAATGAGCGGAATGCCTGCTAACAGGAACGAAACAGGCATTTCGAGCATCGGATGGGGCAGTTTGAGGCAAGAAAGATGGAAAACGACGTTTGTTTGAATTGCGAGCGAATGAGACGCGCCAGGAAGCTCCCCCTGGACGAGTGTGCATGGACGAACCACGGCGGGAGACGCGAAGGCGCGGGCCGCAAACCCACCACGCTGAAAGGGATACTCAAGAGGCTCCCGAAGGAAGCGGCGCAGTTGATCGAGCGCGAAGCACGGGCCAAGGCGGAACTTTTCTATGTGGGAATCAAGTTGGGACTATCAACAAAAGCTAATGTTGGAAGCGAATCCAGTGAGAGGGCCTCTCAAAACAGTGAACATTCACTCGCTGAGAACAGCGGAGAAGCAGCGACATGCGGCGGTTGAGGGAACTGGCGGAGAAGGAAGCGTAGTTCTTGCCTTGCGCTCATCGGGGTAGGAGAATGGCCTCGACGGAGGACGCCATGAAACATATCGTGTTCATTTTCGCGCTTCTGGTCGTCATCGCCCCCGCGAAGGCTCAAACCACCAATACCAATTGTACGGTGATTGGGAATCAAATCAGTTGCCAGTCCACGACGCAAACCGCGCCTCCCTTTGCGCCACTCTACGTACCGCCGCCAACTCCCCAGACGCCACTAGTGACTCCCCAAGTGGCGATGCTCATTGCGGAGCGCAATCGAGCCGCAGCCGAGGCTATGCGTCGCGATGTGGATCGCTTCACTGCCGAGTTGTCTTCGCATGATGCCTGGGTAAGCGTCAAATCGGGCAACTCCTACCATGTCCGCATGTCCGACGATCACATCTACATCTTTAGAATCGTGCCGCCTGGCGCAAATTGGTCGGGCAGTATGGAATGCGCCCCAGGAACATCTCCCGGAATCTGGGACTGCCTCGATTATTTGAATGTTTCTCGTTTTTCCGAACAGCAAATGTTCCGCAAGAACAAAACCTGCTCGCTCAAAACCCATGCAATACTGAGCACTGTATCCTTGGAGCGCATCGTGGGCGAATCCGAGGACTTTGGACCCAAGGACATAGATTGGGGAAAATGCAAAGTCAAGAAAGTGGAACGTAACGCCTTCACGTTCATTCCGCGCACCGCGCAACCGCAACAGTGATGCGCGGCGATTGCCCCTTTTCACGCACAGGAAGCCCGTAGGGCGGTCTTACCGGCGTGACAAGCCTCAGCTTACCCAAAACGCCCTGTAACGCGCCACGTTGGTGTCGGTAGTGGTGTCGGTTGGCTTTTCGTTTTGCTTCGCCACGGTGCGCGGCACTGCGCGATGAAAACTCACCAAAGGCCTATACACAAGGGCTGTTTTCGCTGTGCTGCGTTTTGGTGCGTTGCGTTGCGGGGCGCTCAAGTTGGCTTAAAAGGCCGCTGCTCTACCACTGAGCTACGCCCCTGAGGCGTGGAGGCGCGTGCTGTTGCGGCGCCCGAAGTAGCGGGCTTGGCAGACTGGCACGAACGATTCCGCGTCTATTTTTCGCGTCCGTTGATTCTAGCGTGCGCGCGCGAAACGAGCAACCAGCGCGGGAGGCGCCGCGGACCGGCCGCGGGCCGGCTCCATTTTCAAGGGTGGTTCAATCGGCGAGCAGCATTTCGCCCGGCTTGAACATGCCGCGGGCGCGCCGGCGTTTCCAGACGTGGTCCTTGCGCATCTTGTGCTGGTGTTTTTTCACCTGCACTTCGATTTCGGCGAACGCCGCCTTGGCGCTGTTGCGCACGTCGGCGGCCCGGCCGGTGGCGTGGAGCACGCCGTTGGGCAGGGTGAGTTTCAGGGAGAGGCAAAACTCCTCCCGCCGGGGCGTTTTTTCCAGGGAGCCGTGGAGCTGGACCGAATCGCCGTCGTATTGCTGCAGCAGACGATTCAGCTTTTCAACCTGATGGGCAACTTCATCCTCGACCGCTTCGCGAACCTGTACATCGATATGGCTGTAGGTGATTTTCATTTGGGCACCTTGTGACAACCGGATCGACAACCTGGAGAAGCCTTGGCATGGAAAGTGGGCTCAGGATAGCGCCGTCGGGCGGGCAGTTGCAAGCCCCTCCTAGTAACATTTTCGAACACCCGCCCTCGTCGTCACCCATACGCCGCGCGGACCGCCCAACCCGCGCGAATTGACACCGGGCGAAATACACCCTACGCTGCCTAGGAAGGCCGAGAGAAGCCGCTGATGACGCGCGAAACCTCTTCCCACCCCGCCCAAACCGGCCGGATTCTGGTTGGCCCGGCGGGCTGGTCCTACGCCGACTGGCACGGCATCGTCTACCCGGCGCGGCGCCCGCGGGGCTTTCACGAGGCCGCGTATCTGGCCGAGTTTTTCGACACCATCGAGATCAACACGTCGTTTTACAGCCCGCTCCAGCCCCGGCTGGCCACGCAATGGCTCGGCCGCATCGCCGCGAACCCGCGATTCTTGTTCACGGCCAAGCTGTGGCAGCGATTCACGCACGAGGAGGGAGCGACGGCCGAAGACGCCGAGGCCGTCCGCCGGGGCTTTGACGTGCTGCAGGGCGCGGGGCGGCTGGGCGCCGTTCTGCTCCAGTTCCCTTTTTCGTTCCACCACACGCCCGAGAACCTGGCGCGCCTGGAACGCCTGCTGAAAACGTTTCGCGATTACGCTCTGGTCGTCGAGGTCCGCCATGCGTCGTGGGCGCAGCCGGAGTTTTACAAATTCCTGCACGAGCACGGCGCCGGCATCTGCAACATCGACCAGCCGCTGATCGGCCGCTCGATCCAGCCGGGCGCCCGCGCCACCTCCGCGCGGGGCTACGTTCGCCTGCACGGGCGCCGCGCGGATACCTGGTTCAGCGACGACCCCGAACTTGCCAGCCACGAACGCTACAACTATCTCTATTCCGAGCAGGAGCTGGAACCGTGGGCCGAGCGCATCCGCCGCGTGGCCGCGCATACGGAGACCACCTTCGTGGTGGCCAACAATCACTTCGAGGGCAAGAGCATCGTCAACGCGCTGCAGCTGATTCACATGCTCACGCACGCCCCGGTGAAGGTTCCCGAAACGCTGCGGCACCGCTACGCGCAACTGGAGACCATTGCGAGCGAGCCGTCCGCCGAGCCCACGCTGTTCCCGCTGCCACCGCCGCAGGCGTGAGGCATTTAGCAGGGTGCTGCAAAAGACTCCTCAGGGAACTTCGGCGGCTAAAGCCGTTCTCGTTTTGCGGAACTTATGTCGCGGTCCCGACTGCTGTCCGGGACGCAAACGGCGCGCTAAAGCCGCGACCCACAAAGCTCTCGGGGGTTTTTTCGCATTCTGCTAGACACAACTTCGGCGCATCCGATTCAGCCTGACTGCGCTGATCTTCCGGGCGTTGCGAGCGCGGCTCGCCGGTTCTTTGAGGGAAACTACTTCTTGAAGAGGTCTTCGAAAGCCTTGCGCGCGTTGCTGGGCCCGGCGGTGGTCGTCGCGGTCGGTGTCGCCGACGTCGCATACGACACGGGCGACGTATCCTTCTCGACGGTCATGCGGAGCTCAAAAAATGTGCACTCGTTCTTCGCGTCTTTCTTCCCCACCCGCTCTGTAATCGGCTGGGTGCACTCAAATTGCTTGCCCGTATCGAAATGAACGCACTGCTTGCAGCTGTGGATTTCCGACTGGCAGCGAGGGCACTGGGTCTTCGGATCGAACCCGGGCGCGAGCACGGCGCCGCAATTCGAGCAGCGCGCTCGCATGACGGTCCCGACCATCCGCGGCGTGCGCGGTCCGAGCAGATCCTGCTTCGGGCGCGGCTCGCTGGGGCGCTCGGGCGTCCGCTCCCGCTTCCGATCCTCGGATTCGCGGTCGTGGTAACCCTTTTGCTTATACTTCCGGTCCATGCATACCTCCTGGGGGATTGCTTACATCATACTCCCAAACGTCCCGGGTAAAGGGCTTCTTCTGATACGTTGCAGAACGGTCCATCGGGAACCCAAGGCAACTGCTTCACTCCGCCGACGAACCTGGTGGAAGTCAATCCGCGGTCCTGAAGGTTCGACGGATGGGAGGGCCGGCCGGTTCCCTACGGCGTGGCCTTTTCCCGCCGCTTCGCCCACCAGCTCGAAAGGCCTTCGCAGGGCAGATCCGGCTGCAGGAACTTCCGCGGCGGCTCCGCGGGCCGCAAGGCCGCCAGGGCCGCCTCGGCCGCCAGATAGCCGCTGCGTACCGCTCCTTCCATCGTAGCTGGCCATCCCGTGCGCGTCCAATCCCCCGCGAGAAACAGGTGGCGCACGCCGGTCTCCTGTTTTGGGCGCCAGCGGTCCACACCCGGCTCGGGAGAAAACGTCGCGTTCACTTCCTTGATGACCGTGGCCTTTTCCAGCTTGGCTTCGCGCGTGGCGGGCAGGATCTCCGCCAGTTCGCGGCGGCACAGATCGATGATCTCCTGCCGCGAGCGCGGCACCAAATCGTACGACGCGCTGATGACCAACTGGAGGTACTGCCCGTTGCCGCCTTCCGCCCGGCTCGCTGCCGTTCGTCTCTTCTCCGCCGGTCCGCTTCCCTCTACGGGCGCATAGAGCAGCGACTTATTGAACACCCACTGCGTGGTGTGGTCCAGCAGCGCGAAGAATGGCTCGGTCATCACCGTGCGGTCAAACCACAGATGCACCCCGGTGATGGGCGAGGTCCGGATATGGCGCAACCCTTCGAGCGGGCCGCCGCTTCCAGACAACTCCTCCGGGGCCATATCCAGCAGCGCGTCGTGCGGCACGGCGGCGATGCAGGCGTCGGCGGAGACTTCGGTGCCGTCTTCCAGCAGCGCGCCCGCAAAGCGATTCTCGCGCACGGCGATGCTGCGGACGCCGCAGCGCAAGCGCACTTGCCCTCCCCGGCGAATCACCGCGTCGCGGCAACCTTCATACAACTCACCCAGCGGCACCGAAGGAATGCCCAATTGATAGCCGGTGCGGTTGGCCAGAAATCCCTTCCAGAACACCTCGATGCCATAGCGCGCATCCAGGCGCGCGAGCTCCTCATTGAGCGCGCTCACCAGGACGACGCGCCACAGGCGCTCGATGGCGCCGGGCGTCTGCTTCATCCGGTGCAGCCAGTCGAGCATCGAGATGCCGTCGATGTCCGGAGGCGCGCCGCCGGCCCGAGCAATCGCGAGCATGGCGCGCGCGATGGAGTGCTTGTCGGCCAGCGTCAGCGCGCCAAAGGACACGAACGACATGGCCATGTGCAGCGGCGGAGGAAGCAGCGACGCCTGCATGGCCGAGCGGCGGCCGTGGCGGTCCACGAAACAGAGCCGGTCGTAGAAGCGGACCTTGCCTTCGGCTCCCACGCGACGATAGAAATCCGCCAGGTTCGTGCAGCAACGCAGCGTCACGTGCTGGCAGTTGTCCACCTCACTGCCGTCGGGCAGTGTATAGGAGGTCGCGCGCCCGCCGAGGTGGGGACGCTTCTCCAACACGCGGACTTCCAGGCCGGCTTCAGCCAGCACGACGGCGGAGGCGAGGCCCGCCAGACCACCGCCGATCACCAGAACGCTTTGCGAGGGCATCGCTTTTCCACCAGCCGCGCGTTTTTGCCGTCAAACCTGCGGTCAAAAGATAATGAAGTTTCTCGGCAGCCGAAACCGAAATCCGCGAGGAGAACACGTCGAATCCGTGCTCCTCAATCCGCGCCAGCAGGCTGCTGTAGGTGCGCGTCAGGGCCGCGAGCGTGGCCCGGCTGTCGGCATCCACATTCGCCAGGAGCGGCGCACCCTCTTCATATAGCCGCCACGCGCGATCCGCTTCGAACGCCAGCAGATCGCGCAGCGCCGGCGTCAGCGGGCCGCGCAAATCCTCCGGGCGCACGCCGAAACGCTGCAGATCTTCCTGCGGCAAATAGACGCGGCCCATGGCCCAGTCGCTGCCGGCGTCGCGGATGATATTGGTCAGCTGAAAGGCGAGCCCCAGGCGCTCGGCCAGATCCGGAGAACGCGGATCGCGGAAGCCGAAGACGTACAGGCAGGTGAGCCCGACCGTGCCGGCCACGCGGTAACAATATTCCGACAACTGCTCGAAGGTGGCATAGGACGCGACCGTCAGATCCATCTCCGCGCCCAGGATCAGGTCGTGAAAATAGCGAGTGGGAATCCGGAAGCGCGCGATGGTATCGGCCAGCGCGGGAAGAACGGCATGGCCATGGGCCTGTCCGGACACGGCCTCATCGAGCAGGGCGCGCCAGCGCGCCAGCCCGCGGCGCTTCGATTCGATGTCGCCTGGCTCGTCCGACACATCGTCCACCAAGCGCATGAACGCATAGAGCGCGCAAAGCGCTTGCCGCTTCTCCTTAGGCAGGCCGTAGAAGGCGAGATAGAAGCTGCTGTGCGCCGCGCGCGTGATGCGGTGGCATTCCGCGTAGGAGGCGCGCACGGCCTCGGCGTTGTTGGCCGCAGAGGCGGAAGCCGCGCTTGCGGACTGGGCCGGCGCCACTGCCGGGGTTTCCGTGCTCCCTGCGCCGTGCGCCGCCGGCCGCGGGGGTTGCGCGACAGCGCCCGATTCGTCGCGGCTGGCCTGGAGCCACATGCGCGAGCCCAGGGCCCGGGCCAGCAGGGTCACTTGCGTCCATTTGGTCAGCGAGGGGCGATGCTCCAGCGTGTTGTAGCCGGCCTTCTCGACGGCGTCGAGAATCGCCAGGCCGCCGCGGCTGAACAGCTCGATGTCGGTCCGTAGCGTCTTGTCCACGCGCGCGGCCAGCGGAAGGCCCACGGCAAACAACTCGCGCGTGCGCTCGATCAGCCACTTCATGAGCGCGACGTAACGGCGATCGAAGCGGCGCTGAGTAATGTCCGTTTCGGTCAATCCGTACGCGGCGAGAGCATCCAGCGGAATGTAGATGCGGCCCTTTTCGAGGTCGCGCGAGACATCCTGCCAGAAATTGGCGAGTTGCAACGCGGTGCAGGTGAAGTCGGAGAGCCGCTGGCGCTCCTGGTCGCGGTAACCGCACAAGTAGAGCACGATCCGGCCCACGGGATTGGCCGAATAGACGCAGTAGTCGAGAACATCGGCCCAGGTGGCGTAGCGATGCACCGTCTGATCCTGCCGGAAGGCGCGCAGCAGGTCGCGGAACGGCTCGATGGGAATGTTCTTGGCGCGGGTTGTTTCCCGGAGGGCAATCAGAACCGGATGCGCCGGCGAACCACCGGGCTCCCAGACCAGGCGGAGTCCCTGCTCCCAGGCATCGAGAAGGTGCAGAGCGCGAGCGGCGACCGGGACTTCGTCGCCCAGATCGTCGGACCAGCGGCAATAGGCATAGACGTTGTAGAAATGCTGATGGAGCGGGCGCGGGAGGAGCCAGGAAACGACATTGAAATTCTCGTAGTGGTGCGTCGCCAGCCAGCGCGTGTAGCGCTGAGCCTGCTCGACGGTGCAGCCCTCGGGCGGAAGGTTGCGCGCGATTTCCAGTTCAGGAGTGGGCAGCATGGGGCCCGGCGAAAACGGCGCTCAGGGAATGACGGCGGTCTTGAGCGTGCCGTTCCGGTTCTTCATCTGCTCGAACAATCGAGGCAGATCCGCGAGCGGGACTTCGCCGGTGATGAAGTCGCTCGCATGAATTTCGCCGCGCGTGATCGCGTCCAATGCTGCGCGGATGAATCGCGGCGTGTGGTGAAAGCTGGATTTGATGCTGATTTCCGAGTAATGGAGCGCCCAAGGATCGATCTTGACCTCGGTGCCCTTGGCGCATCCGGCGAACAGGTTGACGGTGCCGCCCTTTCGCACCAATTCCATAGCCCATTGCCAGGTCAGCGGCTGTCCCGCGGCTTCAATGACGGCATCAGCGCCGCGCCCGCCATCGGTCAACTGTTTCACCAGGGGTACGGGGTTCTCGATCTCCGCCGCGTCGAATGTGGCCACCGCGCCCAGGCGCTCGGCCGCGCGCATCTGGCTGGAGCGCTTGCCAATCGCGAGCACGCGCACCCCTCGCGCCGACAGAACGCGGATGAAGCCCAGACCGATCGGCCCGCAGCCGATCACCACCGCGGTCTCGCCGGGCTGGATGCCGGTTTCATGAACGCCCCGCAGCACGCAGGCCAGCGGCTCGACCATGGCCGCATCGAGAAACGAAACCTCCGCCGGAATCTCGAGCATGTTGTCGCGGACGATCCGGCCGGGAATGCGGATAAATTCGGCGTACGCGCCGTTGTTGAACAGCAAGTCCTCGCACAGGTTGGGCTGGCCCTTGCGGCAAAAGAAGCACTGGTTGCACGGCGCGGAGTTGGCCGGCACCACGCGCATTCCCTTGTGCACGCCGCCGTTGACGGCGCTGCCCTTTTCCTCGACGATGCCCGCGAGTTCATGGCCGAACAGCGAAGGCGGCTTGATCATCCGCGCGTGGAATCCCTGCTTCCATACTTTCAGGTCGGTGCCGCAGGTCAGCGCCACCTGGACGCGCACCAGAACCTCGTCCTCGCCGAGCGCGGGAAGTTCGACGCGTTCGATCTTCACATCCTCGCGGCCGTACAGGACCGCCGCGGTCATGTGGCCGTTCTTGATCGCCTTGCTCATGCGTGTGTAATCACTACTTTCAGGGTAGTATCCTGCGGATGCGCCGCCAATGCAATGGCGTCCGCGATGCGCTCGAGCGGAAACCGATGCGAGATCAGCTCGCGCACCGGCAAGCGCCGCTCAAAAACCAGCGCCGCCGATTCTTCCTGGTCGTCCACCGAAGCGCTGTAACTGCCGAGAATTTCCTTCTCCTCGATGCCCACGGCCGCCGCCGGGAATTCCAGCCGCAGGATGGGATCGTTATGGGCAAACAATAGCACGCGGCCACCCGGTCGCGCGAGGGCCAGAGCCTCCGGGACCAACGCGGGACTCGGCACCGCCACCAGCACGGCGTCGGCTCCGCGACCCTCGGTTCGCCGCCGGATTTCCTCGGACAAATTCACGGCCGAGGGATCAAACGCTTCCGACACGCCAAAGCGAAGACTGGCGGCCCGGCGTCCGGCCATCGGATCGCTGGCATACACGCGGGCGCCTTCGTGCTTGGCGAGAATGGCGAGGAGCATTCCAATCGGCCCCTGGCCGATCACCAGCACGGATTCGCCGGGAGCCACGCGCGCCTTGCGGACCGCTTTCAGGCACGTGTTCACCGGCTCAACAAACGTCGCTTCCTCGAAGGTCACATCGGCCGGCAGCGCCAACATGCCGCGCTGGACGATCCACGGCATCGCGCGCACGTATTCGGCAAATCCGCCGCCGTTGGGATCGAAGCCCGCCGTCAACCCGGTGCGCTTGTAGCCCGGGCACTGCGAGAAGAGTTTTCTCTCGCAGTAAAAGCAGGCGCCGCAGGGAATGTGGTGAAAACTCATGACGCGGTCGCCGGGCTTGAATTTCGTCACGCCGCGGCCGGTTTTTACGATCGTGCCGGCGAGTTCGTGGCCCAGAATCTGGGGCGGGGCGATGAAGCCGTGATGAATTTTCTTGATGTCGGTTCCGCAAATGCCGCACGCCGCCACGCGGAACAACACCTCGCCTTCGCCAATCTCCGGAATGGGCACGCGCTCCACGACTACGCTTCCCTTCCCGCGATAGACACCGGCGCGCATCTGTCCGGCCGACGGATTGCCGGCCTGCGTTGAATCGATTTCTGTGGTGAGGTGACTCACGATCGGGTTACCGCCCCCAAGTCCGGTATTGTAGTGATTAGCATAGTCCTCTATATCGTGTTTTCAAGGAGTTAGCTGAATTCTTGTTTCCAGATGTGTATCGATTAGAAACAGTGGCACTCCACGGCTTATCCGTGCCTCGCCGGCCAGCCAACTGCTGCCCGAACTGCCTGGCGGCCATCACGCCGGCCTCTTTTCAACTTCGTTCTCCAGCACGGCATTCCAGCCATGCTCGCCCGCCGAACTCCGCGCGGTCACCGGACTGGTCTGCCGGGCCAGCGCGGTGACGTAGGCGTCGAGAAAATGTGCGAGCGCCTCCGCAGCGCGCTTGCTCCGAGATCCCAGCCGCAACAACCCCGGCAAAGCCCCCGGACGTCGCAGCAACTGGCCCAGGACTCGTGCCGTGCTCACGCGCCCATCGGCGGTGAGGATGCGGTCCATATCGAGCGGGAGGTCCTCTTCCGCGGTGTCACTGATCGCGCGGATGACCACCGATCGGACCCCGTAGGCCCTGGATTGCTTCACGACCTCAAAACTCTCCATCTCGACGGCATCGGCTGCGGCGGCCAACACCTGCTTTTCAGCGGCGGTGGAAATCACGCGATCGGCGGTGTGGATACCGGCCGCGATTCTCGCGCCGCATTCTCCGGCCAGCGCCACCAGCGAGGGATCACAATCGATGACCCGCAACTCCCGAGCGCGCGGAGCGCCGCCGGAAGAAACCGCGCGGGCCGCCAGCACGTCGGCCAGCTTATATTCGGGGCGCAACGCACCGGCCAACCCTGCTGAGATGCAAACTCGGACCGGTTCGTTGCTTTCCCAAACGATCTCCGAAGCCTTGAGAGCGGCTTGGCGGGGGCCGATGCCGGTCAAGACGACGCCCACTTTTGCGCCGCCGATCTCGGTCCAATGCGCGTCCGCCAAACCCCATTTTCCGGGACGAAAGAGGCGCGAGTTGCGCCAAGGGGCGAATTCCGCGTCGAGCGCGAATGTGACCAGAATGTGCACAGCGATTCCTAGGCCGCCGCGGCATGCACGGCCGGTTTGGTCGGCGCATTCCCGCTAACGTATCCGTGCGCCTGATACCAGCGCACGGCGCGTTCCAGCGCGGCTTCCACCGAGCCGGGACGGTAACCGAGTTCCCGCTCGGCCTTGTCGCTCGCCACGAACATCCGATGGCGCGACATCCGCACGCCTTCCAGCGGAATCCGCGGCTCGCGGCCAACGAGCCGTGAAAACAACTCATCCGCATACCCAGCCGCCAGCGCGACGGCATGCGGCAGCCGGATGCGCGGCGCCGGGCGATGCGCGATGGGAGCCAGCGCGTCCAGAATCTGCTTCAGGGCCATGTTGCGGGCGCCCAGAATGTAGCGCTCCCCGATGCGGCCCTTTTCGGCGGCCAGAAGATGCCCCGCCGCGACGTCTTCGACGGCCACCACATTCAGGCCGGTGTCCACGTAAGCGGGCATTCTGCCATTCAGGAAATCGACGAGAATCCGGCCGGTGGGCGTCGGCTTCCAGTCACCCGGTCCGACGGGCGCGGTGGGATTGACGATCACGACCGGAACGCCAGCGGCCGCGGCGCGGATGGCTTCGACCTCGGCCAGAAATTTCGAACGTTTGTAATGGCCGACCATCTGTTCGATGGTGGCGTGCGTATCTTCGGTGGGAAGCGCACCATCATGGGTCGGGATGGCGATGGTCGCCACCGTGCTGGTGTATACGATGCGCTCGACGCCGGATTCCGCCGCAACCTCAAACAGACGCCGCGTGCCCTCGACGTTGGTCTGGTAGATCTCGCCGGGGTCTTTCGTCCAGAGGCGATAGTCGGCGGCCACGTGGAACAGCCAGCGGACGCCCTTCATCGCGCGGCCCAGGGAAAGCAGGTCGCGCAAATCACCTTCCGCACGTTCCACCGCCAAGCCCTCGAGCGCCTGCTGGTTGCTGGAACGGCGCACCAGGACGCGCACCGAATGACCTGCGGCGAGGAGCTGCCGGGCCACGTGGCTTCCCACGAAACCCGTCGCTCCGGTGACGAGCGTGGTCATAAAATCCGGAACACCTCGTTCTCCTTCGGCTCCTGCGCGGGACCTGCGGCCACCTGGGATGTCCCGGCGCCGTTTCCGGCATGAGCAGGCGTCGCGGCCTTTCCCTTGCCGTTGCCGTTGGCGTGGCCGTTTCCGTTGACCTTGGCAGCCTTGCCGTTGGAGAGACCACCCATCTTTCCCGAAAAAGTCCACTGGAGCATCTTCCAGGTGTCGCCCAGCTTCTTGTTGCCGCCGAGCACGGCCGAGGCTTCGTAACCCGCGTGGACCATGCAGTTCTCGCAGCGGGGATCGCGGCCGTGGCCGTATTTATCCCACTGGGTATTTTCGATCAGCCCCTTAAAGGTTTCGTGGTGCGCGTCGGTGATGAGATAGCAGGGCCCCTTCCAGCCGCGGGGGTTGTAGGTGGGGTTGCCCCAGGCGGTGCACATCAGTTCGCGTTCGCCGCGGAGAAACTCCATGTAGATGGGCGAGGTGACGATGTTGTAGCGCTCCAGCAACTGGCTGGCCAGGCGAAATTTCTCCTGGATCTCCTGGCGCGACATAAAAATGTCCTGAGTCATGACGGACGAGTAGGAATAGGCGGGCGAGAGCATGTGCCCGTCCACGCCGAGCGTTTGCAGATAAGCGAACAACTCGGCGATTTCCTCGATATCGGTTTCCTTGTAGATGGTGGTGTTGGAGGCCACCAGGAACCCGGCAGCCTTGGCGGCCTTGATGCCTTCGACGGCCTCGCGGAACACGCCGTCGCGCTCGACGCAAATGTCGTGGGTCTTCTCCAGTCCGTCCAGATGGACGTTGAAGAAGAAGCGCGAGGTGGGCTTGAAATCGTGCAGGCGCTTGCGCAGGAAGATGCCGTTGGTGCACAGATAGATGTGCTTCTTGCGCTTCAGGATTTCGCCAGCCAGGCGGCCGATTTCCGGGTACATCAAGGGTTCGCCGCCGCAGATCGAAACGATTGGGGCGCCGCATTCCTCGACGGCCTTCAGGCACTGCTCGACCGGGAGAATCTCGTCAATGGTCGACTTGTATTCGCGAATGCGGCCGCAGCCGGTGCACGTGAGATTGCAGGTGTGCAGCGGCTCGAGCATCATCACGAGCGGGTATTTTTCCTGGCCGCTCAATCCCTTGCGCGTCAGGTAGCCCGCCATGCTGGTGGTCATACTCCAAGGAACTCTCATCCATTACCCCCAATATCCGTTTAGATGCTCGATCTCGTTTGCAGGGATCTGCGTGCCCATGAATCGCGGCACGCCCTTGTGTAAGTTATGGTAGCGCGCCAGGGCGTAGAGCGGAAAGGAGATTCGGTACAGGTGGTACTTCATGTAGAACACGCAGGGAAAACCCGTGCCCGTGAATTCGTTTTCGTCCCAGGTTCCGTCGGCGTTCTGGTGGGAAACCAGCCAGGCGACGGCGCGTTCCACGGCCGGATCGCCGATGGCCGCCGGGCCGAAAACAGCCAGCAGGCCGATCAACCCCCAGGCCGTTTGCGATGCGGTGCTCTTCCCGATGCCCTTGCGCGACTCGTCGTAGTAGGAGAAGACCGACTCGCCGAAGCCGCCGTCGGGGTTCTGAACCGAGCGCAGCCAATCGGCCGCGCGGCGCGCATCCGGATGAGACGCCAGCCCCACGGTTTCCAGGGCGCGCAGCACGCCGCTGGTCCCGTAAACATAATTCACGCCCCAGCGCCCAAACCATGATCCGTCGGCCGTCTGATCGTGCCGCAGGAAGGCGCAAGCGCGCTCGATCACCGGATGCGTGGCCGGCCAACCCATGTGGCCGAGGCACTCGACAGCCCGCGCGGTCACGTCGGCGGTCGAGGGATCGAGCATGGCATTGTGGTCGGCAAAGGGCACGTGGCTGAGAAAGTCGAGGTTGTTTTCGTGGTCGAACGCGCCCCATCCGCCGTCGCTATTCTGCATGCTCATCAGCCAGGCGAGCCCGCGGCGAATCGCTGCGTGCAGGCGCACCGGTTCGGGATCCGCCACGCGGCTCAAGGCCATCAGGACAAAGGCGGTATCGTCCACATCGGGATAAAAATCGTTGCGGAATTCAAACGCCCACCCGCCCGGCTCGGCATGGGGATTCTTCACCTGCCAGTCGCCGGGGCCCAGAATCTGGTTGTCCACCAGCCAGCGCGAGGCGGCCAGAAGCGAGGGATGCGCCGGATCGAGTCCCGCTTCTTCCAGCGAGACCATGGCAATGGCGGTGTCCCACAGCGGGGAGATGCAGGGCTGCACGTGCAGCGAATCGGAATCCGCGATCTCGTAGCGCGCCAGAAATTCGATTTGCCGCGCGACCAAAGGGTCGGTCGCTTCACCGCCCTGAGCCAGAAGCGCGAAGATCGAATTCATCATCGCCGGATAGATCGTGCACAGGCCCTCGCTGCGCTCCAGACGCTCGAGCATCCAGTTCCGCGCCCGCGCGACGGCCATCTTGCGGAATGGCTTCCACGGCAGGCTTTCATACAGCCTCGCGCCGCGGTCCAGCAACAGAAAAAAATTCTTCCAAGAGACAACTCGGCCGTCCCAGGTGAGCGACTGCGGCTTCGAGCCGGGGCGCTTGAACAGTTCGTCCACGGTGACGCCCTCGGGCAACCCCCATCTGGGCTTCTCGGCATACAGGATCGCCAGCGGAATCACAATGGCGCGCGTCCAGGACGACATCTCGTAAATATTCACCGGAAACCAGTTCGGCCAAAGGACCAACTCGGGCGGTATGGCCGGGACATGGCTCCAGTCGATCGCACCCACCATGGCGAGGTAAAAACGCACGTAGGAATTGGTGGCTTCCAGTCCGCCCAGTTCGTGGATCTTTTTCCGGGCGCGCTCCATGTGCGGAGCTCCCGCGGGATCGCCGGCCAGGCGCAGGGCAAACCACGCTTTGACCGTCGCGTTCAGATCCGCCGGCCCCTCGTAGAAGATGTTCCAGCCGCCGTCGGGGAGCTGCCGGTCCCGGATATGCTTGGCCAGCTTCGGGATTTTTGCCGATTGCAACTGATCCAGAATGTGATGGAACAGGACGTAATCGGATGCCAGGGTGGTATCCGCTTCCAGTTCGGCCCACCAGTAACCCGTCTGGTTCTGTGCGGACAACAACCATTCCACGGTGCGGTGAATTGCCTGTTCGATCAGCGGAGCTGCGTTGCGGCTCGAAGCGGCACTGGCAGGCGCAGTTCCGCCGCTGGTTGCGGCCTCCACGCGCAGTTTCGCTTCCGGTGTCATCACGCCCTCGGACATACACTCATTCGCTGATTTACCTGCGTCCGGCACACCCCCAGCGCGTGCCCCATGCGATGCGATGTCGTACTGGGCCGCAGGTACCGGCCAGTTCAAACAACCCCGGAGGCGAGAACACCTCTC